>JBOFFB010000289.1:0-3242 GCA_051648385.1 Allobosea sp. | reverse complement strand
CCGCGACATGATCACATCACGAAAGTCAGCAGGATGATCGGCATGGTCAGCATCGCCAGCAGTGTCTGTATCGTGGTAATTTCTGCCATGAGCGGCGCGTCGCCGCCCATCTGGCGGGCAAGGATGTAGGATGCTGCTGCGGTCGGTACGGTTGCCGCGATCATTGCAACGCTGAGCGGCACACCGGTCAGGCCAAAGCTGCGGGCCGCCAGATAGACGAAGAACGGCATCAACAGCAGCTTGAGCACAATGGAGATGCCATGAGAAAGCCTCGGCTGCTTCAACCGCTGGAAGTCAAGGCCGGAGCCCACCACCAATAGCCCCGCCGCCAGCGCCGCCCGGCCCATGATATCGACAGCCCCACCGATTGCAGGGGGGATCAGGCCGGACAACGGATTGAGCATAAGGCCAATCGCACACGACCAGATGAACGGGTTCCGGATCAGGGTCAGGCACGTGGCTTTGAGGTTGAACGCCTGAAGCTGGGCATAGCGCGACAGGATCAGGACGCTCATCACATTCACCAGCGGGATCAACGAGGCAATCAACACTGCCATCAGGGCGACGCCCTGGTTGCCGAACTGGTGCGAAGCGACTGCCAGCGCGATGAAAGTGTTCCAGCGCACCGAACCTTGATAGACCGAGGAGAAGGCCGGGCCGTCGATACCAATTCGCTCCAGCGGCTTTCTGATCAGCAGCGTCAACAGTGTCATGCCGACGGCTCCAGCCACCAACGCGCCGCCCACCGGCAGCACCGGCACGCCATCGAGCTTCGCGTAAGCAAGCGTGTGGATGACCAGCGCGGGTATCAAGACGTGATAGGTCACGGCCTCAAAGCCGCGCCATGAGATCTCGTCGATGAAACGGGTGGCCTTGGCCGCAAAACCCGCGACGATGACCAGAAAGACAGAAATCAGACTGAAAAGAAGTGTGTCCATGCTGGATGGTTGCTCGCACGGCGGAACAAGTGCCGCAAGCGCGCGTTGATGCATGGCACGGTTCCATCCGGCGCAATTCCGCCACGATCCGTTCAGCATCGGTTCAACGCGCAAGCGTTAGTTAACCACTACAGTTCGCGGACGATCCGCGCAGTCACAGGAGGTCACGCACATGGCCCGTTCAATTCGTTCTCTGCTCGTTGCAAGTGCTGTTGCAGTCGCAATTGTCGCTGTCGCGCTTCCGGTACAGGCTGCTCCATGGGCAAAGTCCGGCCAGATCGCAGTTGAGCCCATGACCGAAGAGGTCAACTGGCGCGGTCGCCGCAATGGCGCATTGGTGGCAGGTGCAATCGGTCTTGGCGTTCTTGGTATTGCCGCCGCTGCCGCCTCGCAGCGTCGTGGTTATTATGGTGGCGGATATGAGCCCGACTACGGCTATGGCTACGCGCCAACATATGGCTATGCTCCATCATATGGCTACGCACCCCGGACGTCGTATGAATACGAGTATGTCCAACCACGTCAGCGTTATGTCGAGGCACCGGTCTATGGTCATGGTCCATACTACCGGGGCGGTGGCTATGGTCACCATCGCGATTACGGTCGTGGATTGAATCGCAGCCAACGCGGCCGCGACGCCATCGAAACCGGCGGTCGGTGATGCGCGCCGCAAGTTGACGGAAGCCGTCAGGTCACTGCCGGAAGGATTCGGGCGAGGTGCGGACCGAATGTTGTGATCGTTCCGCTTCTCGCCTATCCTCAAGAATAACAAGAAGCTGGTGGAATTGGTTGGCGGGTTTTCCGCAGATGCTGGATAGACAGCAGGAGTTTGACAGATGACGTTCTCGACACATCGCAGCAAAGGCCTCGTTTTTGCCAGCGTCGTCGCATTCGCGGTCAGCGGTATTGCGAGCGGAGTGCAAGCTGCTCCATTTGCAACAATCGGATCGTCGGCGATAACTGCTGACAGCATGGTCGAGCAAGTTCAGGTCAAGCGCAAGCGCGTGCCGGTGGCGAAAGCCCGCAAGAGGTCCAACAACGCCGGTGCCGCCGCCGCTGCGATTGTCGGCATAGGCGTGCTTGGGCTGGCCGCTGCTGCTGCGGCTTCGCAAAGTCAGCCGCGCCGCGGGCAATATTATACCGACCAGTGGGGCAACCCGGTCGATGCATACGGTCGTCCAATTCGTAGCCAGCGCCCGGTGCAGTACTATGAACAGCCCGGATACTACCAGCAGCCCGGCTTCTACGAGCAGCCCGGCTATTACCGGCGTCCACAGATCAATGAGTGGGAACGGCAAGAATTTCGCTCGCAGGAGCGGGCGCAGCGTGAGGCGCAGCGCGAACAGGCTCGCCGCCAACAGCGCTGGGCAGAGCAGCAGCAGTATCGCCAGCAGCAGGTGATTCAGCAGCAGCCGCAGTATCGGCAGGCTCCGGTCTATCGCGGTGGGCCGGTCTATGTTGATCCGCGGGTAAATGCACCGCGCGGCGAAGGTCGCGTGCGGCCCGGCGGCGAAGAAGGCGGCGGCGGCAACCGCGGGAATTGATATTTTCGGTTTTGAGACAAGGTCTTGCGCGCTCGCCATCCGGCGGGCGCGTCCTCACATCTGGCCGGTCTTGATCAGGTCAAGCGCGTTCTGAAGGATGTAGGCTGCGGCCATCTTGTCCACCAGTTCCGCGCGACGCGCCCGTGAAGCATCAGCTTCCATCAAAGCCCGGGTTACGGCCAGGGTCGACATGCGCTCATCACTGAACGCGACAGGCAGGTCGGTCAAGCTTGGGAGGTTGCGCACGAAAGCGCGGGTGGATTGAGCACGTGGCCCCTCTGTCCCATCCATGTTGATCGGCAGGCCTATCACAAGCGCCCCGACATCGAGTTTTTCGACAATGTCGAGCATCTTCCGGACATCCTTGCTGTATTTGACCCGGGTGATCGTCTCCAGCGGGGTGGCGATGGTCAATCCGACATCTGACAGGGCCAGCCCGATCGTCTTGGTTCCGAGGTCCAACCCCAGCAGCCGTTGGTGGCGCCGAAGCAGCGCCGGGATGTCGTGTAACGGCACCAGTGGCAAGTGCTGACCTTTCGTGGCTGCAATGGATGGGACTGCATCCAATCGCCCGCCTGCTTAAGATGCTTGTGGCGGGGCAACAAGAGCTTGCGCCTCTCTGCCATCGAAACCACAGCGATTGCAGCACGTCTGCAGGACCGCTATAGCGCGACGTGATGTTGCAGTGCCATCGGTGCGGCATCATCATGTTTGGGGAGTCACCTACCATGTCTGTCGATGCCGCCACCGTGAAGCGCGT
>JBOFFB010000288.1:0-1951 GCA_051648385.1 Allobosea sp. | reverse complement strand
GGGTGACCTGGGGCTTGGCTTCGACCCAGAGGGCATTAGGATCTGGGTCCAGGCGGGTCAGGAATCGGGTGAAGGCGTCGTGGGCGGGCGGGTCGGGTTGGTCGGGCTGGACGCGCGCGGCCTCCGTCCCGGAGCACGCTTTTGGGGTGGCGATGAGGAAATCGATGTCGTCGTTCGGATGGACTTTGGGGGCGCTCATAAGCTGACAATAGCACCCCGGAGCCGCGAGCGCAAGCTACCCATCTTAACATACTGCGTAAGACCTAACACCTATGCAGTGTCGAATAAATTTCCTGAAATTTCAAATGGTTCAATTAGCTATCAGAACGCCGTCACTCTTCTCATGCCCCAAGTTCGGAGACTCTCATGACCGACCCGTACCGGCTCTGGAATCGTGTTGCCCTCGATGCAAACCGGCCATGTCTTACCGTCGCGTCGCTGGCTGAGCTCTCGCGGCGCATGCTGAGACAACTCTTCCAGATGTCGACCGTGGTCGCGATCCTGATTACCGTCACCACGGCTGTGCAGGCGCAACCGCCGCAACAGGCGGAAACGCGGTCGTCCTATGAACGGTTCCTGTCTTCGGACCGCAAGTCGAGCACAGCAGTACTCCCCGCCAACCTCTTGGCCGAGGTCGCACGACAGCAAGACAAGGTGAAACTAGATAAGAGCCTCAAGGCGACACAAAAGCGGCTCATGACTGTCCAGAAAGAACGTGTTTCACTGGCCGACGCACGCGCCACGACCAATTACGCCAAACTTTTGGCCGAGGTGTCAGCGTCTGACAATCCCGAATATGCTCAGGTTCTCTTTTGGAACACGGTATCGCTCGATTTGACCGCATTCGACCACACGCCACAGCGGCCGCAATTGCAGCCGGGACCAGTTCCTGCCCAACGAGTGATCGACCAGGTCGGGCCTGCGCGGACGAGCAGGGCACTCGCGATCGCCCACATTGCGATGTTTGAGGCGATCAACTTCACGTCCGGGAAGTATGCCAGTTACAAGGATATTCGCGGGAGAATCGCCAAACTGAGCGGCTTCCCCGCAAACACTCCTCAGGCCGACGTGTCCTCACGCCACGCTATTGCGTTCGCGGCATACACGACACTGAGTTCGCTGTACCCGAACCAGCGTGCCGACTTGGACCGGATGCTGCTGTTGAATCTCACGAGCATCCAGGAGCCCATCAATCGTGCCACCACTGGTACTGCAATCGGAGAGGCGGCGGCGAAGGCGATCTTGGATGACCGACTTGGCGATGGTGCGGAGATTAGCGAGCCTCCAGTGACGGACGTCCAACGACCAGGCCCACACATGTGGCGGAAAGATCCGTTGAATGCCGACCCGGACAGGGCACTCGGCGCTTTCTGGCAATATACCCGCCCATTTGTGTTGACCTCGCCGTCGCAGTTTCGACCCGTTGCACCGCCTGAACGGGGCAACGATGAGTACAAGAAGGCTTTTGATGAAGTGTTCAAACTAGGTGGCGATCCAAATGCAGGGAAGACCGACCCTCCTGGCAACCTGGATCGACGCCCCACCAAAACGGATCGCACGGACGAACAGGAGTTTATTGGAAAGTTCTGGGCCTACGATGCCACACCGCTCTTGTGCGCACCTCCCCGGTTGTACAACATGATTGCAACATCGCTGGCTTTGAACGAAAAGGCCGGTACATTCACGACCGCTTTAGATCTGGCACGGTATCTCGCGCTCGTGAACGTCGCTATGGCCGAAGCAGGAATCGCGGCATGGGAGGCCAAGTACTACTACCACTACCCACGGCCTGTGACTGCCATACGAGAGTCATCTGTGGACAACGCCTTCTGGACTCCTTTAGGGGCACCAGTAACCAATGCGATGCCGGGGCGGGTCAATTTCACGCCACCCTTTCCTGCTTACCCATCCGGGCATGCCGTGTTCGGTGGTGCGATATTTCAGGTATTCC
>JBOFFB010000287.1:0-2267 GCA_051648385.1 Allobosea sp. | reverse complement strand
GGCTGGGCCCTCCTCGATGACGCCGACGGCGCAGTAGCCGTACTTGACCGGAAACGGGAAGCTGCCCGCCATGTTTGGGCCTTTCATGCGCTCGGTCTCGGAAGCCGGCACGCGGCCTTCGAAGATGAGACGTTCGGTGCCGCGGCTGATGCCGCTATAGAGCGTGCGGACCAACACTTGACCCTGGCGAAGTGTGATCACCTCGTCATTCAGGGCGCATTCACGCATGCCCACATACCAGAGCGCACGGGTACCGATCTGGCGAGGGGCAATTTCTGTCGTCATGATTATGATTTCGGGATTCGTCCGGAACGCTGTCATGCCCTATGTGGGGCAGACTTGATGTTTGGTCCACTCACACAACGTCCATGAGCACAAGATGAACCAGCGCCCAGAACCTCAGGAGTTTGCGCCCGAGGCCAACACCGCCGCCGTGCCGGAACGCAGCGATGGACTTACGCCCGCCGGCCTGCAATCGCGCGCGCTGATGACGCGGCGGCGGCTGACCGTGCTGGCGCTCAACGTCGTGACGTTCGTGGCGCTGATGTGGGGCCTGTCCGTCGTGCTGGCGGCAGGTGGCTGGACGGTGATCGACGTGATCATCTTCGTGGCCTTCGGCTTTGGTGCACCGTGGACCGTGCTTGGTTTCTGGAATGCGGTGATCGGGCTCTGGCTGCTGCATGGCGTGAAGGATGGTGTCGAACGCGTTGCGCCATTTGCCGCCGCCGGACATTCCAATGATCCGATCACGTTGCGCACGGCCATCTTCATGACATTGCGCAATGAGGACCCGGGCCGCGCGATCTTCCGCCTCAAGACCGTGAAGCAAAGTGTCGATGCCACCGGCTTTGGCGCTGCTTACGACTATTTCCTGCTCTCCGACACCAATGACGAGACGGTGGCGGCGCGCGAAGAAGTGCTGGCTGCCGAATGGGCGCAGGAGGTGGGCGATCCGTCCCGCGTGGTTTATCGCCGCCGCACCGACAACACCGGCTACAAGGCTGGAAACGTGCGCGAATTCTGCGAGCGCTGGGGCGACCGCTACGAACTGATGCTGCCGCTTGATGCCGACAGCCTGATGTCCGGGACAACCATCATCGCCTACACCCGCATGATGCAGGCTCACCCGAAGCTCGGCATCTTGCAAAGCCTCGTCGTCGGCATGCCGTCTCAGAGCGCCTTTGCCCGCATCTTCCAGTTCGGCATGCGGCAGGGCATGCGCTCCTACACCATGGGCCAAGCCTGGTGGGTCGGTGATTGCGGCCCGTTCTGGGGCCACAACGCGTTTGTGCGCATCGCGCCATTCCGCGACGCTTGCCATCTGCCGATATTGCCGGGCGGCCCGCCACTGGGTGGCCACGTCATGAGCCATGACCAGGTCGAGGCGACGCTGATGCGGCGCGCTGGTTATGAAGTCCGTGTTCACCCCGAGGAGGGCGGGTCGTGGGAAGAGAACCCGCCGACCATGCTGGAATTCGCCAAGCGTGACCTGCGCTGGTGCCTCGGCAACCTGCAATATGTGAAGCTGATGGATATTCCCGGCCTGAAACTTATGAGCCGCTTCCAGCTTGTCTGGGCGATCCTGATGTTTGTTGGGCTGCCGGCCTGGACGCTGATGATCGCGCTGCTGCCGTTCAAGGTGATCGAGGACAAGGGGCTGGCTTTCTATCCGTCTGGCCTAGCCGCGCTCCTCTATGTGCTGTTTTTCGTGATGTACCTGTCGCCCAAGTTTGCGGGCGCGGCTGACATCCTGCTCACCAAGGGCGGCACTGCGCGCTGGGGCGGCACAGTGAAGTTCCTCGCCTCCGCTGCGATCGAGCTGGTCTTCTCGTTCCTGCAAGGTGCGGTGTCGACGTTCCGGACCACGATCTTCATGATTGGGCTCGCCTTCGGCAAATCGAAGATCGGCTGGAACGGCCAGTCGCGTGATGCGCAATCGCTTTCGGTTATGACGGCGCTGCAAGGGCTTTGGCCGCATCTGCTGTTTGGCATCTATGTCATCGGAGCGCTTTGGTATCTCTCGCCGCATGTGATGTGGTGGGGCATGCCGCTGCTCGCGGGCTATGTGTTGGCCGTGCCGTTCGCGGTGATCACCGCGTCGCCCGCGCTTGGCCGCTGGTTCCAGAAGTCCGGGCTTTGCGCCATCCCGGAGGATGTCAGCGCCCCGCCCGAGGTTGAAGCCGTGCTGAAGGCATCACGTTCATGAATCCGCGTGTCGCGCTGCCGAAGGGGACTGCGAAATCGCTGCACCGCTCGTTGCGTGTCTA
>JBOFFB010000286.1:0-8546 GCA_051648385.1 Allobosea sp. | reverse complement strand
TGGGACGGCGCTGTGAAGGACGAAGGGGGAATTCGAGGCTGAAGGAGCTGGTCGATCTGTTCATGGCCTCGCCGCTGGTCACCGTGCAGATGGCAACCGACAAGCTGCAGGTCACCCCGCAAGCGGTAGAGATCATGTTGAAGGAACTCGGGTCTAGCCTGCCACGCGAACTCACGGGCAGAAAACGCTATCGGGCGTGGGGCGTTATATGAACCCAGAAGGCAAACTTATGGGACATCAGAGTGTCGACTACAGCCGCGGCGTTTACTGCTCGTGACTCATAATTAAACGCCGTCAGACGTCTCCGAGATAGCCGCCGTTCCTGCTGCAAATGGCCGGAAGCTGCCGTGATGCAGCAAGTTGGCTTTACTGACTGACCGCTTGGAAGCGGCCATCTCCCAAGCGGTCGACACTGCAAGACAGTCGGCGTGGTTCGCCTGATGCGTCACATATCGTCTACGCGGCTGCATTGCGAAACGCTGCGACGATCCTCGACCGATCCTGGCCCGGTCTTTCCGGCAGCTCGAGAACAAACTAAAATGCGTGCGTGGCCCACGCGGGCAAAATCATTCCTGATCAAATTTCTATTTGTCTAGAAATACCGATTGACAGATCGGCGAGGACGGCGCAGTTTCCCTGTCATGAACATCGCTGATGCCGCCACACGCCTTGAAGCCCTCGGGAACCCGACCCGGCTCGCCATTTATCGGCTGCTGGTGCGTGCGGGTGATACCGGCGTTCCGGTTGGACGTATCCAGAGCCAGCTCGACGTTGCGGCCTCGACCTTGTCGCATCACCTCAAGTCGCTGCTAATCGTCGGTCTGGTCAGCCAAGAGCGCGCGGGCACGGTGCTTTATTGCCGGGCGAACTACCCCATGATGCGCGGCCTTGTCGATTTCCTCGTGGCGGAATGCTGCAGCGATCCGTGTTGCACGACCCCTGATTCAACATCAGCTGATGCCAGCAGCCGCGCGAGCGAGCCGACATAGCTTTTTTGTTTGCCTCGATATTCGATCATTCTGGAACAATGGAGTATCAGATGACCAAGACCATCGCCATCATCGGAGCCGGCCCGGTCGGGCTTGCGGCTGGCGCCCATGCCATCGAGCGCGGCATGACGCCGATCATCATCGAACAAGGCCCTGACATCGGTCATGCTGTCCGCCAATGGGCGCATGTGCCGATGTTCTCGAACTGGGCCTATGACATCGATAGCGCCGCCGGACGCCTGCTTGAAACCACCGGATGGAACCGGCCGGACCCGGAGGCCTATCCAACCGGGGCCGATCTCCTTTCGCAATATCTGGAGCCGCTGGCGAAGCGCACGGCCCTCAAGGACGCAATCCATCTCAACAGTACGGTGCGCTCGGTCGCGCGGCGCGGGGTCGACAAGGTCAAGTCCGCCGGCCAGGCCGACGCACCCTTCGAGCTGGTGGTCAGGAACGGGACTGGCGAGAAGCGGATCACGGCGGATGCGGTGATCGACGCATCAGGTACGTGGTTCGCGCCAAATCCCGGCGGTTCCGGCGGAATTGCGGCCGCTGGTGAGACGGAGGCCGCAGCACGTATCCACCATGGCATGCCGGACGTGCTGGGCAAGGACCGCGCGCGATACGCAGGCCGCAGCATCGCGGTGCTCGGCGGCGGCCACTCGGCGATCGGCACACTGATCGAACTGGCCAAGCTTGCGGAAATTGAACGGCACACCCGCGTCATCTGGCTGTACCGCGGTTCCGCCATCGCCAAGGCTTTCGGTGGCGGCGCCGCCGACCAGCTTTCCGCCCGCGGCGCGTTGGGCACCACCATCGCCCGGCTGATCCGCGAGGAGCGCATTGCGGTCAAAACGGGGTTCCACCTGTCTGGCGTCGAGCTAACCGATGATGACTTCGTCCTGCGCTCTGGTTCCGGCTGCGGCTGTGCCAAGGTCGCGGTGGATGAACTGATCATCGCCACGGGCTTCCGGCCGGACCTGTCGTTCCTGCGTGAACTGCGCATTGCACTCGACCCGGCGCTCGAATGCCCGCCGGTGCTGGCCCCGCTCATCGACCCGAACCTGCATTCCTGCGGGACCGTGCGCCCGCATGGTGCGGCGGAACTGAGCCATCCCGAGCCGGGCTTCTACATCGCCGGCATGAAGAGCTATGGCCGCGCGCCGACCTTTCTGCTCGCCACGGGGCATGAGCAGGTACGCTCCATCGTAGCGGAGATCGCGGGCGATCACGCGGCGGCGCGGCGGGTCGAGTTGGTGTTGCCGGAAACCGGCGTGTGCGCAGGGCCGGGTCCGAAGGTAGCGGGTTCGGCGGGTGCCGATGCAGGGTGTTGTGGCGGTACAGCGAAACAGGACGCCAGCGCCTGCTGCGTCGCGGACGAGGTCGCGAAGATGGCTGGCGAGGCAGGTTGCGGGTGCGGCGCGTCCGATCCAGTGCCTCCGTCCGTCCCAAAGGCCACCTGCTGCACGCCGTCTCGGGAGAACGACCATGCCTTCGCTCGTTGAAGTGTTCCGGCGCCTTCTCGGCGCGCTCTACTCCATTCTGATGAAGCCGGACAGGTGCCGCAGGCTGATCACCTGCATCCGGCGCGAGGACCGCAATTGCTGCAGGGACATCGAGGAAGGCCGACACGCTGTCTCGCGTGTACAGGCGGAGCGTGCGCTTTGGTCCCTGTAATCCTGTCAGGCAGCGCGTCATCTGCTGAACCGCTTCAGGTGGATCGGCGCGCATGGCGATCATGAAGGCCAGCAACCGGTTCGGAATCGTCAGCGCGCTTGGAACCGCGCAGACGATCGCCTGGGCGTCGAGCTATTACTTGCCGGCGGTGTTGGCGACACCAATGGCCGCTTCGCTCGGCGTGTCGCCTGTGTGGGTATTCGCAGGATTTTCAGCCGCCCTGGTCGTATCCGCGTTAGTCGGCCCCTGGGCCGGAGCCCGCATCGATAGCCTGGGCGGGCGCGGCGTTCTCGCGGCCTCGAACGTCATCTTTGCAGCTGGGCTCGGGCTGCTGGCTACCGCGCAGTCGGTGGAGATGATGTTCGCAGGCTGGATCGTGATCGGCCTGGGAATGGGCGCGGGCCTGTATGAATCGGCGTTCGCCACGCTCACGGGGATTTATGGTGCCGACGCGCGCTCGCCGATCACTGGCATCACGTTGATTGCAGGTTTTGCTAGCACGGTCGGCTGGCCGCTCAGCGCGTTGCTGGAAGCCAACCATGATTGGCGCATGGCCTGCCTGGTGTGGGCCGGGCTTCATCTGCTGGTGGCCTTGCCTTTGAACGCGATCCTCCCGGCTGGAACCCTAAGTGCGCCTGCACGGGATGCGCCGATAGAAAAGGCTGCGGCCGCGCCGTCCGAAACAAGGGTCATGGCGCTGCTCGCCTTTGTCTTCGCAGTGACGTGGTTCTGCAGCACGGCCATGGCCGCGCATCTCCCAAGACTGCTTGAAACGGCGGGCGCCACCACGGCAGTGGCGGTCGCAGCCGGTGCCTTGATCGGGCCTGCGCAGGTGGTGGCTCGCGTCGCCGAGTTCGGACTTCTGCGAAAGGTCCATCCGCTGATGTCGGCCCGGATCGCAGCCATAGGGCATCCGATGGCTGTCGCCACCTTGATGCTGATCGGCGCGCCCGCAGCTTATGCGTTCACGCTTCTGCATGGGGCCGGGAACGGCATCCTGACCATCGCCAAGGGCACTTTACCGCTCGCGCTGTTCGGACCGGCGGGTTACGGCTTCCGGCAAGGTCTGCTCAACGCGCCGGCTCGCATCATGCAGGCTTTGGCTCCGCTGCTGTTCGGGTACGCGCTCGAGCGTTTTGGCGCGCAAGCGGTATGGCTGACCGG
Source organism: Allobosea sp. (assembly GCA_051648385.1). Classification (GTDB taxonomy): domain Bacteria; phylum Pseudomonadota; class Alphaproteobacteria; order Rhizobiales; family Beijerinckiaceae; genus Allobosea. Next base: position 4,716 of record JBOFFB010000286.1, on the reverse strand, counting down.
CGGGCTCGGCTTCTCGGCGCTGCTGGCGCTGCTTCTTCTGCACACCAAACGGACATCACCCTCATCATGACATCGCCTGACCCTTCCGCACCGCTGTCCACACGGCTTCGTCATGTCGCGGAAGTCGATCACTTCCCAGCGCTGGACAGGCGATACCTATCGGCCGACCTGCTCGCGGATATTCCTGACCTCATGGGCCATCCACCGCGCATCCTGTTGCTCTACGGCTCTCTGCGCGAGCGCTCGTTTTCGCGCCTCGCAGTGGAGGAATGCGCGCGGCTGCTGACGTTGTTCGGTGCCGAACCGCGCATCTTCGATCCGTCAGACCTGCCGTTGCCGGATCAGGTCAAGGGCGATGACCACCCGGCTGTCCATGAACTTCGCGCCTTGTCGATGTGGTCGGAGGGGCAGGTCTGGTGCAGCCCGGAACGGCACGGCGCCATCACGGGCGTCATGAAAGCCCAGATCGATCATCTGCCGCTGAACATGGGCGGCATGCGGCCTACCCAAGGGCGGACGCTCGCCGTCATGCAAGTGTCGGGCGGCTCGCAATCGTTCAACGCTGTCAACACCCTGCGGCTGCTGGGCCGCTGGATGCGCATGATCACTATTCCGAACCAGTCCAGCGTCGCCATGGCCTACAAGGAATTCGACGAAGCGGGACGGATGAAGCCGTCGAGCTACTACGACCGCATTGTCGATGTGATGGAGGAGCTTGTGAGATTTACTGTCCTCACTCGCCCGCATGCGCAGGTGCTGGTCCAGCGCTATTCGGAGCGAAAGGACACGGGAGTTTCAACCAATGCGGCTGGTCCAATGTCGGCGATCCTCAGCGAAAGGAAAGCATGAGAATCTCAAGCCAGCGCGATGGCGGCCCCGGCGTCCGGCAGGATGTTCACTGGTGTTGCCGGTTGCATCGGTGATTCCGCTGAAGGTCGAATGACCAGCATCTCGCCCCATGGCGTCTGTAGCGTGTACTCGTAAGACGCGCCGACGAAGGCGCGGTGGGCGATGCGAATCGGGCCATCCGAACCGCTGGGTCGAAGCGCGATGCGGTCTGGCCTGAGAGCCATCATGCTGGCGCCCTCCGGCAAGTCGACGGCGCCGAGGTGCAACTCCACGCCATCGCGGCGGAAGCTCACCCCCGCTCCGTTGGCCACGAACTGCCCCTCGATGATGTTCGCCTCGCCGATGAAGTCAGCCAGGAAACGGCTCCTGGGCCGACGATAAAGATCATCTGGCGTGCCTTCCTGCGCAATGACGGCGTTGTCCATCACGATGACCTTGTCCGAAACGGCCAGAGCTTCCTGCTGGTCATGTGTCACATAGATCACGGTGAGGCCAAGTCGCTGCTGAAGATCACGAATCTCGTCGCGTACTTTCCGGCGTAGCTTGGCATCGAGATTGGATAAGGGTTCGTCGAACAAGAGTACGCTGGGCTCCAGCACGATTGCGCGGGCGACCGCAACGCGTTGCTGCTGGCCGCCCGACAATTCCGAGGGCAGCCGCGCTTCAAGGCCCGAGAGGCCGACAAGGGCCAGCTTCTCGCGCGCCATCTCCTCGGCTTTGGTCTTGTGTGCGCCTGAAGCGAGGGGGCCATACATGCAGTTCTGCAGCACGCTCATGTGCGGGAACAGCGCGTAGGACTGGAAAACCATGGAGACATCGCGCTCTGCTGCCCCGAGCCTCGTTACGTCAGTACCGCCGATGATGATCTGGCCTTCGCTGGCGAGTTCGAGGCCCGCCACAAGCCGCAAGGTTGTGGTCTTGCCGCAGCCAGAGGGGCCGAGCAGTGTGGTCAGTGTGCCGGCCTCCACGCGGAACGACACGTCGCGCACGGCAGCGGTTTCGCCCCAGCGCTTCCAGACTTTGCGGAACTCGACAGAGGCGGCGCGCGAGTTGGACGTCTGCATCAACGGGCTCCAAGAACTGGCACAGGGGCCGCCGATGGTTTTCCAGCAATAGCGCGGCGACCGATGCGGCGTTCGCCGACAAGCTTCTGGATCAGCAGAACCACTGCAAGCATGAACACGATCAGCAATGTCGAATAGGCGATGGCCAGCGCGTACTCGCCCGCCTCGACCCGATTGACGATATAGGCGGTGGCCATGTTGTAGCGGGCGGTCACAAGGAAAACGATCGCGGACACCGCTGTCATCGCGTTCACAAAGGCGTAAACCAGCGTCGAGATGATCGCGGGCTTGAGCAGCGGCAGGGTCACCCGGCGGACGGTTGTACCGGTCTTGGCACCCAGCGTAGTCGAGGCTTCGTCCAGCGATTTGTCGATCTGGGCAAGCGCAGCGATGCCTGCACGCACGCCGACCGGCATGTTGCGGAAGACAAAGCAGATGATCAGGATCAACCCCGTGCCGGTGATCTCGATCGGGGCGACGTTGAAGGCCGCGATATACGCCACCCCGATCACCGTGCCGGGGATGGCGAAAGACAGCATGGTCAGAAACTCGAAGGCGCGCTTGCCCGCAAAGTCATGCCGCGACAGCACATAGGCGGTGAGCAACCCAACGGCAGCAGTGAGCGGTGCGGCGATGGCCGAAACGCCGACGGTGACAAAGAACGAGTCCCAAGCTGAGCCGGCGAAGAACAGACCGCGCTCGCCCCACTCGACGCTGAAGCCCGTGGCGAAGTGCTTCCATGTCTGGGTCATGTCGCCCCGGCCGATGTCGTTGACGAAGCCCCCGATGGCGATGATGCCGTAGACCACAACCGTCAGTGCGACCCATGGCACGACGGCAGCCAGCGATAAGGCTCGGACGATGCCCGGCAGCGGAAGCGGCACGCCAGAATCGCCCTTGCCGGTAACCGTGACGTAGGAGGCGCGTCCAAGCCAGACGCTCTGCATCCAGAAGGCCGCGAGCGTTAGCGCCAGCAGGATCAGCGCCAGGACGGCTGCACGGCCCGGGTCATGCTGGGCGCCGGCGACGGCGAAGAAGATCTTGGTCGACAGCACCTCGAAGGAGCCGCCGAGCACCAGCGGGTTGCCGAAATCCGACAGGCTTTCGACAAAGGCCAGCAGGAACGCGGCGGCGACGGCTGGCCTCAGCAAGGGCCAGGTCACGGTGCGGAAAACACGGGCCCGGCTGGCGCGCAGCGTCTGGGCCGCCTCTTCCAGCGAGGGCGCGATGCCTTGCAGCGCACCGCGCAGGATCAGGTAGGACAGCGGCGTCTGGGACAGGACCTGGCTGATCAGCACGCCGGGCAGCCCATAAATCCAGCGCGATCGCGGAATGCCGAACCAGTCATCCATGGCGGTGGTGATGATGCCCGTGCGCCCGAACAGGATGACCAGCGCCAGCGCGATCACGAAAGGCGGCGTGATGATGGGCAGGATCGAGAGCGCGTCAAACAGCTTGGAGTTCTTCATGCCGCCGCGGGTCGATAGCAGTGCGAAGGCCAATCCCAGAGCTGTCGAGACCAGACCCGTCAGCAACCCGAGCCAGATGGTGTTGGCGACGACCCCGCAGCCGCTTTCGCTGACGAGGCATGCCAGCGACCAGATGTCAGGCGCGAAGAAACGCTGCGCGAACACGCCGAGGGCGAGCGCTCCGGTCCTGTCGACGAAGGCGCTGGCGAGCACCTTCGCCACAGGAAAAAACACGAAGAGCAGAACAGCGCCTAGGATCGCCACCGTGACGGTCGCCACCCAGCGATCAGCCTTGAAGGCGCCGGCGCTGGCGGCTGCGCGGGCCAGCAGCACGATAGCGGCGGCGGCGACAACTGCCGCGCCGAGGCCCCATGACACGCTGGCAGGCCCATCGAGCGCGCCGACCATGAACAGCAGGCCGAATGCGAGCGCGGGCCCGCCAAGACGTAGGGTGGACAGCCGCGGTGCAAGGACTGCGATTGTCCCCGCCGACAGGAGACCGGCCATGATGACCAGCAGCGTCCAGCGGCCTTCCAGCAGTAGGCCCAAGCCTGACGGTCCGCCGGCAAAGGCATAAGGGGTCAACGCAAACGCGGCGAGCGCAATGCCCGCCGCGCCTGCATCGATGATGCCGCGATCCGCTTGCCTGCGGTTCAACGCCTTACCCCCTGCCTACCTCGCAGCGACCATGCGCGTCAGCGCTTCGGTGCGTTGCGCACCTCCGCGTCCCACTTGGCGAGCAGGCGGGTGCGCTCGACAGACGAGCCGTACTTGGCGAAGTCGTAGTCGATCAACTTGATCTCGGCGAGCTTCGGAGCTTGCGGCGGAACGGGCGATGCGCTGTTCGACGGCACCTGATAAGCCTTGGCTTCGGCACCTAGAGCCTGCGCATCAGGGGTCAAAGCCCAGTCGAAAAAGGCCTTGGCGTTGGCCAGGTTCTTCGCGCCCTTGATGATCGACATTGAACCGATCTCGTAGCCCGTGCCTTCGCAGGGCGACACGATCTTGACCGGCGCACCGCCGACGGCCTGCGCCACCGCATCATGCAGGAAGGTGATGCCGATCAGGCTCTCGCCCGTCGCAGCCGCACGGGCGGGAGCAGCACCGGACTTGGTGTACTGGTTGACGTTCTTGTGCATGGCCTTGAGAAATTCGAACGCTTTCGCTTCACCCATCAGCTGCACCAGCGTCGCGACCTTGGTGTAGGCCGTGCCTGAGGAATTCGGGTCGGCAACCTGCACCTCGTCCTTGTACTCTGCCTTGGCGAGATCCGCCCAGCACTTCGGCTCTGGCAGATTGCGGCGGGCGAGTTGCTGCGTGTTGAACGAATACCC
>JBOFFB010000285.1:0-2898 GCA_051648385.1 Allobosea sp. | reverse complement strand
CGCGGATCATGAAGGTGTCCATGTTGTATTCGGCAATCTGCCACCAGAGGTACTGGTCGTTGCGGAATGGCACCATGGCGTCATAGACCTTCTTGAATTCGGCGTTCTTTGCCGATGTCTCGGCGTAGACCTCATTGGCAGCCTTCAAGCAGGCCTCCAAGATTTCAGGCGAGAACGGACGCAGTTGCGCACCGGCGCCGACAAGGCGTTTCAGGGCAGCCGGGTTGCGGGCGTCGTACTTGGCCTGCATGTCGACATTGGCCAGCGCGGCGGCTGAGGTGAGGATCGACTTGTAGGCTGGCGGCAAGCCTTCATACTTTGCCTGATTGATGAAGAAGTGCAGCGCGGCACCGCCCTCCCACCAGCCCGGATAATAGTAGAACGGTGCGACTTTGTTGAAGCCAAGCTTCTCGTCATCGTAGGGCCCGACCCACTCGGCACCGTCGATGGTGCCCTTTTCGAGCGCGGGATAGATGTCACCACCGGCAATCTGCTGTGGCACGACGCCAAGCTTCTGCAAAATCTGGCCAGCAAAGCCGCCGATGCGCATCTTGACGCCCTGAAGATCGGCAACGGTCTTCATTTCCTTGCGGAACCAGCCACCCATCTGGCAACCGGTGTTGCCGCCCACCAGCGCGAAGATGTTGTGCTTCCTGTAGAAGTCATTCAGCAGCGCCATGCCGCCGCCATGGTAGAACCAGGCGTTCTGCTGGCGCGCGTTGAGGCCGAAGGGCACGGCCGTGCCGAAGGCGAAGGTCGGATCCTTGCCGACGTAATAATATGACGCGGTGTGCGCCATCTCGACTGTGTCATTGGTCACAGCGTTAGCCGCCTGCAGCCCAGGAACGATTTCGCCAGCCGCGAAAACCTGGATCTGGAACTTGTTGTCTGTGGCTTCGGCAACAGCCTTTGCCATCACCTCGGAAGCACCGAAGATGGTGTCCAGCGACTTCGGGAAGCTGGACGTCAAGCGCCACTTAACCTCGGGCATGGACTGGGCGATTGCTGGACTGGCGATTGCACCGACCGCGGCACCAACAGTCACGCTCTTCAGAAACTGGCGACGCTTCATGGTCAACTCACTCCCGATGAAAACACCCGTGCCCGATCGTTACTGACTGAGCTATGCCGAGTTCAATCATCAATACGATGTGGGCACAACCGCGCAAGGAAAAACACGCCGAAAAATGCAAGTATCTTCACGCATGTTTTGATGTCAATGCTCAATGATAACAACAGTTTAAACAAGTGACATTTCAACATGGCAAGGCATTCCGCGCAACCCGATGTTGCCATGCGAGCATGGCGTGAGCCATGTTCGGCGTTGGACACGCATCACGGAAAGCACGGGGACGAGCCATGGATGACAACAAACTCGCTCGCCTGCGCGAGCGCTTCGGCTCGGCAGAAGGCGGTGACACTTTCGACCCGGCCTTTGCCCGCGTCGCGGCTGGCCAGTTCAAGGGCGCGCAGCGGAAGTGGCCGTTCGCGGATGTGGCAACCTTCTGCGGCGCGCCGTATCGTCCCGATGCGCCCTCGCTCCCTGATTTCGGCGGGCTCGACATCGCGATATGCGGCGTGCCGATGGACCTTGGTGTCACCAACCGGGCCGGCACGCGCCTCGGACCACGCGCCGTCCGTGCCATCGAGCGTATCGGGCCGATGGACCATGTGATGGGAACGGCGCCGTTCGTCGATCTCGCCATCGCCGATATTGGCGATGTGCCCTTCCGCTCGCGCTATTCGCTGGAGCAATGCCATGAAGACATCGAGGCGCATTTTACCAAGATCCACGCGGCGGGCGTGATCCCGCTTGCAGTTGGCGGCGACCACTCGATCTCGCTGCCGATCCTCAAAGCGCTGGGCAGGAACCGCCCTGTAGGGCTGCTGCATATCGATGCCCACGCCGACACCGCCGGGCCATTCGAGGGCAGCAAGTTCCACCATGGCGGGCCGTTCCGGCAAGCCGTGCTTGAAGGCGTGCTGGACCCCGACCGCACCATCCAGATCGGCATCAGGGGCGGTGCTGAATATCTCTGGGAGTTCTCGACGACAAGCGGCATGACGATGATCCATGCCAACGAAGTCGACACGATGGGCCTTGCTGCCGTGATCGCCAAGGCACGTTCGGTGATCGGCGACGGGCCGACCTACATCACCTTTGACGTGGATTCGCTGGACCCGGCCTATGCGCCCGGCACCGGCACGCCCGAGGTTGGCGGGCTCACCCCGCGCGAGGCGCTGGCCATCCTGCGCGGCATGCGCGGCGCCAACATCATCGGCGGCGACGTCGTCGAGGTCGCCCCGCAATATGATGGCACCAGCAACACCGCGCATTGCGGGGCGCAGATGCTGTTCACGATCCTTTGCCTTGCTGCGGAGACGCGGATGAGGGGGCGGTGAGGAAACAACAGCCCCACCCTGCCCATTATTCGTGCAGTCACGTGTTTCCCCTCCCCTTGCAGGTGAAATCGACAGGCGCGATGATTTGGCAGGGAAACTCACATCACATCGCATGCTTGACCGGCCTGACCGCCACGACCTGACCACGCCTGAAGCATCCGCCATAATGCCGGCTTTCGTGCGGGCGGATGGCGATGTAAGGGTTCGCTTCGCCCGTGCCGGTGATCGCACCGTCCGGCTGGAAGTGGCCGAGAGCGGCGGCTACCGGGCAAGGTTTCCCTCAACCTTCAACGACACTTGCGAGGCCGTGCTGATCAACACCGGCGGCGGCATGACCGGCGGTGACCGCCTCGCGGTGCGCATCGATGTCGAGAGTGGCGCAAGCGCCATCGTCACAACGCAGGCGGCAGAAAAGATCTACCGCAGCCAGGGGCCTGAGACGCTCGTATCGGCGCAACTCACAGTGGGTCCGGGTGCCAGCCTGCACTGGTTGCC
>JBOFFB010000284.1:0-9045 GCA_051648385.1 Allobosea sp. | reverse complement strand
TACAAGGTACGGGAGTTCAAGGCCGATACCCATCTCATCCTCGATGCTTTCGATGGCTATTGGGATGGTTTGCCGCCTATCAAGACCATCAGGTTTGTCGAAATTCCCGAGCTTGCTTCGCGGATGAATGGTCTTGCCTCTGGTGCCTATGATTTTGCCTGCGACATTACACCAGACCAGATTTCTGCAATCGAGAGTGATCCCCGCTTTGACGTGGTGGGCGGTCCAATTCTGAACCAGCGGGTCGTTGTTTTCGACAAGACAAACCCGGTCCTTTCCGATGCACGTGTCCGCCGCGCTTTCGGTCATGCCCTGGATCGCAAGCTGATTGTCGACACGCTTTGGGCCGGACGCACCGAACTCGGCAACGGCTTGCAATATCCGTTCTTCGACAAGATGTTCATCGAAGACTGGAAACTGCCGCAGTTTGATCCGGCTTTGTCGCGCCAACTCTTGCGGGATGCAGGCTACAAGGGCGAACAGATCATCTACCGGGTGCTCAGCAATTACTACACGGCGCAGGTCTCGACAGCGCAGGTGATGGTCGAGATGTGGCGCGCCGTTGGCCTCAATGTCGTGATCGAGATGAAGGAAAACTGGTCGCAGATCACAGCGGCCGGAAACGGACGCGCGATTTACGACAATTCAAGCTCCGCTTTCTTCAATGATCCGGTGTCCTACGTGCCCGGCACATTCGGGCCGAACGGCTCGTATGCGCCGACTTGGCAGAATGAAGAATTCAACCGGCTGGTTCCAATTCTTGAATCGTCGACTGACCCGGAAGAACGCCGGCGCGTGTATCGCCGCATGCTTGAGATCACCGAGCGGGATGATCCGGCGATCACGGTCATGCACCAGACAGCGAATTTCACCGCCAAGCGACGCAACATTTCCTGGAAGCCGGCTCGGTCGTTTGTGATGGATTTCCGGGCACGCAACTTTGCTGTCAGGGCGAGTTGACGACAAGAACAGGCGGCACAACGGTTGCCCGACCTGAAAGACAGGTTGCCGTAGAAGACACGAGCATATCGCTTTCCCGTCACATGCGCGTAATGAACTTTATGCACTCTGCACGGCAACGCAGGAGCGCAAAATGCAAAGTGACAAGCACTCGCCGGCCAAAACCAGCGTTACGCGCCGTTCGGCTCTGAAAATAGCGACTGGTGCCGTTGCCGCAGGCGTGTCGATGCCCGCCATCGCGCAGGGTCAGGTCACACTCGAGTTTCCGACCTATCAGATCGACGAGAGCTTCGGGGCGTGGTGGAAAGCCTTGATCGAAGCCTATGAGCGGCAGAACCCACGGGTCAAGATTGCCCTCACGCATGGCAACTCGAACGATCACCACCGCATGTTGGCCACTCGTTTTGCGGCTGGCAACCCGCCTGAGATTGCCCACATGACGGCGCGTTTCGTCTGGGGCTATGGCGATGAAGGCGTGATCGAACCGCTTGACCGCTGGATGGACAAGACCGACATCAAGCAGACTTGGGTGCCTGCGCAAAAGTCGTTGACAGTCGAGGGCAAGACCTGGGGTCTCCTTCTGCTCACCTACGGCTTCGGTCTGTTTTACAACGATCGCATGTTCCGCGAGGCTGGCGTGAAAGTGCCGACGAACATGGACGAGTTTGTCGCTGCCTCCAAGGCGCTGACGCGCGACCGGGACAATGACGGTCGCATCGACCAGTTCGGCGTTGCCCTCAACACCTCGAACTCATCATGGGGTTATGTGCAGTTCATGCACATCCATTGTGGCCGAAACCGCGAGATTGTCGTCAACGGCAAGCTCGATGACACAGCTGAGATTGCGAACTCGCTGCGCGTGATGGACGAACTGATCAAGGCCGGTACCAGCCCGCGCGGGATGGATAACGGCCCGCAACGGCAAGCCTTCTGGCAAGGCAATGCGGCGATGTACATGGATGGCAGCTGGGCCCATGGCAACGATGCGACGGCCGCAGCATCCGTCAAAGGCAACTGGAAAGTCACCAAGCTGCCTTTCCTCAACATGGCTGGTGGGCCATCGAACTGCCTCGCTATCCCCAAAGAGATCTCTGCCGAGAAGAAAGAACTTGTGTGGCAATTCCTGGCCTTGGCATCATCTCCGGAATGGCAAGGCAAATACGCACTTTTGTCCGGCAACCCGCCAGGCCGGCGTGGCATGATCAGCGATGAGGCCCGCGCGAAATGGCCGACACTTCAGTTGTTCGACGAACTGACGTCGATGGACAGCAGGTCACACCTGCCGATTGGTCTTGAAAAGGATTTCAATAAGTTCTCCGACCTCTTCACCGAGCAGATGACAGCCATGGTTGCAGGTCGCATCGGCCCCGACGAGGCGGCACAACGCTTCGCGGCTGCCTTCAACCGCGAGCTTGGCCGCAAGGGGTGAGTGCCTCTGGCTTGCCGGTGATCCTGAAGTGACTGCAGCCTCCACTAATGAAGTGCGGTTGCGGCGACGGTTGATACCAAGACTGTCCGCCTCTTTGCGGGCACGTCTCTTTCACGTCGCCCTGATCCTGCCTGCAATCTTGCTGACCATCGCACTGGTGGCTTGGCCAATCTGGTTTGTGATCCGAACCAGCTTCTTCGAATTGCGGCTCGGCGAGTTGATGAGACCGCTCACTAAGCCCTTTACGTTTGCCAACTATGCCAATGTGATTGGCCATGAGAGCTTCTGGCCATCGGTGGGAACAACAGCACTTTTCGTGGCTGTTGGGACCGGGCTTGCCTTTCTTGTCGGACTTCTGGCGGCGCTCGCGCTCAACCGCGCCTTGCCGGTACGCGCCGTGTTTCGGGTTGCGGTTGTGACGCCCTGGGCAGTCGCGCCGGTGGTGGCGTCGATTGCCTGGGCCTTCATTCTCGATGAGCGCTTTGGCCTTGCAAATTATGCCGTGTTGCAACTCGGCCTCGCCGCACAGCCCGTGCCGTTTTTGACCAATCCTGACCTTGCCATCTTCACCGCTGCTCTGGTCTTTTTGTGGAAGTCGTTCCCGTTTTACATCATCACCTTGCTGGCGGGTCTGCGGGCCATTCCCGATCAGCTTTATGAAGCTGCACGCATGGACGGTGCCGGTGCTGTGGCGCGCTTTCTGGACATCACCTGGCCACTCTTGCGGCCCTTTGCGCTTGTTGCTCTTTTCCTGGGGCTTTTGACGGCGCTACGTGAGGTGGAGACCATCCTTGTGCTGACCGGCGGCGGTCCTGCCCGCGCAACCGAAACCCTTGCCGTCAAGGTCTACCTTGAAACCTTCCGCTACTTGTCGCCCGGCAAGGGCGCGGCGGCTGGCGTGATCGTTCTCTTGGCCGGTCTGGTCCTGGCCGTGCTGATCTGGCGACCGCTGTGGCGGAGTGCAAGATGAAACTGACATCGTCGTCACCCCTGAATGTGACGAGCCTTCTGGGCCTACTTCTCCTCGCAGCTTTCGCTTGCTTGCCGCTTTATTGGACACTGGTTATCTCATTGCGTGTCGATGACGCCATTCTGGTTTGGCCGCCGAAGCTGGTGCCTTCGCTGGACGTTCTGGGACTGAATGCCTATCGCGCAGTGCTCGCTGAGCCGAGGGTACTGGCGTGGCTCGGCAATTCGGCCATCATCACCGGGACATCAGTCGTTGCATCGCTGTGCGTCGCTATTCCGGCCGGATATGCCCTGTCTCGGTCACGCGACATGGAGGCGATCGCCGCTGGAGCCGCCATTCTGGCCTCAAAACTCGTGCCGGCAACCGTACTCATCATGCCGATCTACGTGATGGCACGGGCGGCTGGGCTTTTGAACAATCCGATGGCCGTCGTGCTGGGCAACCTGTCTTTTGCCGTGCCGCTGGCGACTTTTCTGATGAAGAACGCGTTTGACGCGCTGCCAAAGGAACTCGAAGAAGCTGCGCGGATGGATGGCCTGAGCCGCGGCGGCGCGCTCGTGCGCATTCTTGTTCCAAACCTCGCACCTGCAATTGCGGCAACAACGGTGTACGTCTTCATCGTTGCGTGGAACGATTTCCTCTTTGCGAGGACGCTGCTTTCTGGCGGCATGGCCACGACAATCACTGTCGGCGCCGCAAGCTTTCTGGGTGAAATCACCGATCAGTGGAACAGGTTGATGGCGATTGCCGTGATCGCCACCGCTCCGTGCCTGGCATTCTTTCTGGTGTTGTCGGGGCAACTGACCAAGTCAATCGGGTCCGACGTTCATTGAATGTCATGAGAGGCACACCGACCCCGTGTTACCCTCAGGCTGTGGAAGTGCTACTTACCTGATGCCAGAAGTCAGCAGCAATCGTGACCGACGCCATCGACGGCGCTGGAACGCGCTGACCGAGCGCGGCAATGGCGACAGAGGAGGCACCGAGCGCAAGCGTTGTGCGGCGCGTGATTGCCGTTCTGTCAGTCTACCTGATGCAGAAGCACGTCGAGATGCGCGCGGGTCACCCGTCCTTGGGTGGCGCGTTCGATAAAGCCGTGGACGTTGCCATCATGGCGGGTGATCTCTTCGAATGCGGCGCTGAGATACTCAATTTCCGCCCGAAGGATCGGCGCGACGATATCCGAATCGAGCGGCAGATGGCTCGAAACGCTGGCACGATCCCAATCTGTGTTGGTGCGCAGATAGTCCGTGGCGATGTCGTTCTCGCTCGCCCCAAGCGCGCTCTGGATCACCGCGACGACAAAACCAGTGCGGTCCTTGCCAGCGGTGCAATGCACCAACGCCGGGTCATCTGATGTCAGCAGTGCCGTCAGCGCATCGCCAAACGCCGGTGCAGCCTCGGTGACATAGTGCCGATAGGAACTGATCATCAGATCGCGCATCAGTGCGGCGCTGGCGCTGCCATCAGCCAAGGCCTGTTGAACACGACCAGACGACCGGGGCTCGATCGGAGTCGAAACAATTCGGACGGAACTCAAATCGTGGCCAAGGGTGGGTGACTTGGCGGCCTCGTCGCGACCCCTGAGATCGACGATGGTCGTCAGGCGCATGATGCCGAATGCCTCAGTGTCTGAAGCGGTCAAATGCCGGGGTGCTGCGGAGCGGTACAGGCGACCGGTCCGAAGTTTGCCAGACGGCAATGCATGACCACCGACATCGCGGAAGTTGGATATGGATGGCGCGGCGATTTTGGACGTAGCAACGTCGACGGTCTCAATCACAGTCATTCTGCCGCTTCCTGCTGGGCGTTCATCCGCGCGTTGATGGCTCGCACGTCGCCGTGATTGTCGAGAATGAGCGGCTTCGCTTGGGACAACTGCGTGTCAGTGATGTGGGCAATCACAAAAGTCATCGCATGTTGCCTTTGGGATTCCCATGACTTCAGCCAGCCAGCCCTACGTGACATGCAAATGACACCCGGATGTCTGTGCGCATTAAATTTTCCTCAGCCTCGTCATCACTCCGTCATCCCTGTTCAAGATGGTCTCGTGTGGATTTTCCCAGCGGAGCGACCCATGCTGACACGTCGGACGATGCTTGCCGCAACGCTTGTGGTTCCCGTTTCTGCTCCCGCCATTGCCCAATCTCGGCAGACCGAAATCACGATCTACCACTACCAGAACGACAAGCGCGGTGAGGTCTTCAAGGACATCATCCGGCGTTTTGAGGCTGCAAACCCCGACATCAAGGTCACCGATGTCTTCAAGACGGACGCAACCATCACGGCGGAATTGCAGGCTGCCCTGGCTGCGCGTCGCCCTGTGGACCTCGGGACTGTCATCGGCATCAGGGTCCAGTTTTATCGGATGCGAACCCCTGCAGTGGCGTTCGACGAGGATCCTGCACAGGCAAAATGGCTCGAGAACTACCTGCCCAACTTCCTCGATGTCGGGCGTCACGGCGGCAAGGTCTACGCGGTGCCTTATGCTTTCGGCACGCCCATGCTCTACCACAACCGTGATCTGGCGCGTGCTGCCGGGCTCAACGTCGATGCACCACCCAGAACGTGGGACGAGGTGATCGAGTGGGCCAAGCGCATGCAGGCGCAGTCTGGCGTGCCGGGCGTCGCGCAGCTCCATGGCTCGAACAAGTTCTATGGCACCATGCTGATGGCGACCAATGCCGGTGGCCGGTACGTGTCGGAGAGCGGCGACCGCGTTGTGCTCGACAGTCCTGAAGCGATGGCCGGCTTGCAGATCTGGCAGGACCTTGCTGTCACCCACAAGGTCATGCCGATCGCCAATGACCAGCAGTGGACCGCTGCTTTTCTTGGTGGCCGGATGGCAATGTACATCACGTCGTCAGCGTTGTTGCGTCAGGCAGTCGACAGCGCCAAGGGGCGGTTCGAGCTTGGCGTGGCGCAGTATCCGCTTGTGCCGGGGCGCACGCAGCGCAAGGTTCCGAATTCCGGCGGGACCTTCATGTTGTTCTCGCCACCAGGCCCACGCCGCGAAGCGTCGCTCAGGTTCATGGCGTTCCTGTCCGAACAGACAATCGCCAACGAATGGTCGCGGGAATCCGGATATATGCCGCTCATCCGCGATCCATTGCGCGATCCAGCCATGCGGGCCTATGTCGAAAGCTTCCCCTACGTGCGCCCTGTCATCGACCAGATGGCCGACACGGTTGCCACCGAAACCTGGAACCATGCCAACGCCCTACAGGCCGAAAACATCGTCTCGACCATGATTGACGACATGTGGGCCGGAAAAGCACCTGTCTCACAGCTGGTTCCCGACGCTGTGCGCCGCGCCAATGCCGCCCTTGCACGCGCCAACTGACTTGCTGCGGTGACGGCTATTGCTCACACAGACCGGGTGATGGTCAGCAAGCCTGGCAAGGCACGTGAACGGGTCGACGTCACGCCTTACCTTTATCTTGCGCCGTTGATCGCGCTTCTGGGCATCTTCACATTCTGGCCGCTTCTGCACACGGCCTATCTGTCGGTAACCTCGTGGAACCTCAGTCCAGGGGTGCCGATCAGGTTCGTTGGCATCGCAAACTATGAGGATGTCATTGACAGCGAATTGTTCAATGCTGCGCTCTGGAACACCGCAGTCACGATCCTCGTCTCGATCCCGCTGAAGGTCCTGCTGCCAATTCCTTTTGCCGTATTCATCTGGTCGATGGGCAGGACGGGCGAATTTTACCGCACGGTCCTGTTCCTGCCGACGCTGATTTCCTTTGTTGCGGTCTCCGTGGCCTGGCTGTGGATCCTGTCGCCGCTTGGTGGCTATCTCGACCTGGTGCTGGCCAGTGTCGGCATCCGCCTGCCGCCTCTGTTGACACGAGCTGAGACCGCATTGGGCACGATCATCGGCATTTCCACATGGAAGATATTCGGCTTTCATGTGTTGTTGTTCCTGGCGGGACTGACGCGCATTTCGCACCGTCTGATCGATGCCATGCGCATTGATGGTGCCAGCGATGCGGTCATCCTGCGTCGCCTGATCTGGCCGATGCTTGGACCAACCACGCTGTTCGTGCTGATTTCGACCGTGATCTTCACCATGCAGCAGGTCTTCACGCCGATCGACATGCTGACAAAGGGTGGGCCGTCGAATGCGACGACGAACCTGTTTTATGTGACCTACCAGTACACCTTCATGAACTTTTCCGTTGGCCAGGGCGCGGCGTCAACGGTGATCCTGTTCGTGTTCCTGATGCTCGTGGCTCTCATGAAGTTCCGGCTCTTCGACCGGTTCGTTCATTACCGCTGAGGCAACCATGGTCCGCCTCTCCGCCACGTCCCGCGCAATTGGCCACGGCGTCACCGGCGTGCTGTGCGCGCTCATCCTGATCCCGATGGGGTTGGTGGTGTTGACGGCATTCAAGCCGCAGCCGGAAGTCTACTCGGCGTTGCCATGGCCAACCGAGCCGACGCTGGATAATTTTCGAAGGCTGTTTGCCGTGTCTTTCGACGTCTATCTCTGGAACTCGTTCGGGACGACCATTTTGCGTGTCACAGGGCAGGTTCTGGTCGCCATCCTCGCGGCCTACGCCTTTGCGCGGTTCGAGTTCCGCTTCCGCGACCTGCTGTTCTCACTCGTGCTCGGCGCGCTGATGATCCCGCATTCGCTGACCATGATCCCGATCTACATCATGGTGGTCGAGCTTGGCTGGTTCGATAGCTGGGCCGCGCTGATCATCCCCAATCTCGCCTTTCCTTTCGGGGTCTTCCTGCTGCGCCAGCACATGATGCAGTTTCCCAAACCGCTGATCGACGCAGCGCGTGCGGACGGTGCATCGCACTGGACGATCCTGTGGCGGATCATCGTTCCCAACATGGGGCCGGCCATTGCAGGTCTGGTGATCGTCGCCTTCATCGAGTGCTGGAATGAGTATTTCTGGCCGCTTCTGGTCACCGATTCCGATCACATGCGCACGATCCAGATCGGTATCCGGCGCTTCCTTGATTCAGAAGGCGTCGATTCATTCGGGCCCCTGATGGCAGGCGTGACGCTGGCCTCGCTGCCAGCGCTGCTGGTGTTCTTCGTGCTGCAAAGACGCGTGATGGACACGTTCGTGTCATCCGGTATTCGCTGAGGAAGCCATGGCGAGCATCACCATTGAAGGGCTTTGCAAGAACTTCGGGACCGTCAAGGCCGTCGATGCCATCGACCTGACCATTGCTGACGGCGAGTTTGTCGCAATCCTTGGCCCGTCCGGCTGCGGCAAGTCCACCACGCTGTTCATGCTGTCAGGCATCGAGGCCCCGACTGCAGGCCGCATCCTTTTCGACGGTCAGGATGTGACATTCGCCGAGGCCAGGGATCGCGGCATCGGCTTCGTGTTCCAGTCCTACGCGCTTTATCCGCACATGACGGTTCTTGAGAACATCAGCTTTCCACTGGAAATGATGAAGCTGCCAAAGGCTGCGCGCGAAGTCCGGGCGCGGAAGGCGGCGGACATCGTTCAGATTGGCGAACTGCTTGCCCGTCGCCCACATGAGTTGTCAGGCGGCCAGCAGCAGCGCGTGGCCCTATCGCGTGCGCTTGTGAAGGAGCCGCGCCTGCTCCTGCTCGACGAGCCATTGTCCAACCTTGACGCAAGCTTGCGGACCGTCATGCGCAGCGAAATCCGCAGGCTGCAGCGCCAGTTGCGGCTCACGACGATCCTTGTCA
>JBOFFB010000283.1:0-3996 GCA_051648385.1 Allobosea sp. | reverse complement strand
CTCTTGTTCTGGCGGCCCATCGAATAGACTGAAGCCAGTGAGGCGTTGCGCCGCTCTGCCAGCGCTAATTGAAAACTTTGCAACGTCGTCGCTTTTCTGGAGACTCAGGGAATTTAGCCGCACATACGGCAGGCAAGAGACCTGATCTGTATTTGACTCGGACGCGCTCGAAGCAAGGGGCAGCATTGCTGCGCAGGCAACGAGAAAGCGAGACTTACTCAATAATGCTGTAGGCATCTGCGTTGTTACTGGGATCAATGAACGTGCCGCCACTGTTGCTGCCCTTTGGTTTGATGTGTCGCATCGAGACTTTGGGCTTTGCCGCGTCGCTCGACCACTGATCCATTATCCAGACTCCCTTAGTGTCTTGAGACACATAAAAGGCCGCGTGATTCCCTGTTGGCAGACTTTTATACTTTCCGTCGACAAAGGTTGCAATCGCGGTCCCTTTTTGTATGTTCTGATCCCCGAAGACTGTGGCTCCTGCATTCCATTTGCTCGTTTGTGGCAGTTTCCCGTAGTGCTGCAGTAGGGCAACACATTGTTTGCTACCAACTTTTTCAGTTCCGTCTAGGTCGTCGACTTTTGAGTACACGTATGGCATGTTCTGCATTTAGCATTAAGGACGCAATACGATCTACTGAAAGGTCGTTGCTGTCAAGTCCCGGCTGTTTGTAAACACGCTTGACGAACAATTCTGGCTTCTTTGCCTGCCATGATTTCAGCGCCTGGATGGGTGTTTGGTTGCCAAGAGCACGCTGGGGAATGAGTTGGTTGTGGGTTGACAAGTAGCGCATCAGCGTGCTCTCAAGTTCGGCCGCTGAGGAGAATCTTGTTTGGTTGACGATCTCGCTGATGCGGCCGTTGAAGCGCTCAACCATGCCGTTGGTTTGGGGGTGTCTTGGCGGAAACAGGCGGTGTTCGATGCCCATCGACATAAAGGTCAAGTCGAACACATGCTTTCCAGAAGGAGTTCTGGCTTTGCTCGTGAAGCGGTCAGTGAATTGGCTGCCGTTGTCGGTGAGGACCGTCTTGATCTCCATCGGCGCGGCTTGCTTCAAGCGGCGCAGGAAGTCGGCGCTGCTGAGCCCCACCGCCATCAGTCCCAGCGATCCAGGCGATAGTCGAGGCTCTTGCCACCCGACCAGACTCGCACCGTGGCGTCCCACGGATGGCCTTCCTGCAGCATCACCCCGGCCGCCGACTGATCGGCCGCACCTTCCACCTGTGCCACTTTGGAGTAAGCCTCCAGCACCGAGCGCATGCCATGGAATTCCGCCTTGAGAATCTCCGGGAACAGGCAGGCGCTCGGCGTACGTGAGTCCTTCGCGCCGTCGATCACGAACAGCATGCCCTGGTCTTGATGCTCGTGGCCGCCGTTCCACATCGACGGCTTGAGCGCGACCGCGTTGACCTGGTGAAACTTGCCGCCGGTCAGGCCGAACTGCGCCGCAGTCGAGCCGCCATGCCAGAAGTACCACGACACCGGATTCCGCGCGCCTTCGCTGTCCCACTGGAGAATCGGCGGCGCGTCGGCATTCGCGGCCGTAACCAGCGAGGTGTAGCTGCCAAGGCTCGGTGCTTGGAACTCGATGCGCTCCGCTGCCGGAAGTACCTCACGCTGGAACTTTTCCCAGGTCATGGTCTGCGCCGGGATGCTCATGCTCGGCGCCGCATCGCCCTTCGGCTTCAAGTGGCCAAACACGCCGCCGCTCGGCGCCTCGTCCTTCTTCTGGGTCGGCCGCCACAGTGCTTGCACTTCGTCCAGCCGCGCGAATCGGCGCGCCAGGGCACTAGCCGCGCCAAGCTGCTGCATCACCTTCTCAGCCGCAGCAATGGCGCCAGCGGTGGGCGCAGCCTGCGGGCGCTGGTAGGCCAGCGGGTGCATCTTGGCCGCAAAGGCTCGCGACACGTCGCCGAAGTCCTTGGACGCCGCAATGTCCTCCAGCAGCGTGCCGATCATGCTGCTGCGCGGGTGGCAGAAGCCAGCCGGCGCCGTGGCGATGGCGCGCCACACGGCATTGGCCTTGCCAGCGCCGTGCGCAGCGGCGCGGGCCACATGCAAGCCGTGCAGCCATTCCGCCTGCCCGAGAACCTTTTCGCTGCGGTACAGAGCGTCGGTCTTCAGAAGCGTCAACGCGGTCTCAAGATGCGGCTGCGTGAACTCGTTGAGCGCGCGCATCACGGTCTTGAAGTCCTCGCGCTTCTCGGCCATCGCCTGGCCTGCCGTCTGCGTGGCGCGCTTGAGCACCATGCTCGCGGCCGGGCGCACGGCCAGGTGGTGCCACACGCCGGTTTCAGGTGTCCCCCACACCGCATCGGAAGACAGGAACACGCCCGTCACCTTGGCGCGACGCACAGCCTTCGACATCGCCGCCAGCGCCGGCCGGTAGGCGTCGGGCGCGTCGTCTTCGTGCCAGATGGCCGGCGCCACCGTGCCGTCATCACCAATGGTCGCCAGCGCGCCGAAGCGCTCCACGAACTGGCGGCATGCGTGGCAGTTGCGATACTGCCGCTCGGTCGGGTCGGTGGAGGTGTCAAGGTACGCGCCCCACAAGCCTTCCGCGTTGGTCGTGAACAGCGGCTTCGCGCCATCGGCGCAGTTCGCCAAAAACCGCGCATGCACGCGGCTGAGAAGGGCGTCGTAATCGCCGTCGTGGTGGTTGCCTACTACGGCACCTTCCGATACTTGAGTGTTCATCGTTGCTCCAGTTGATGCCCGAAGGCCCTTGCCATTCCTTGCCCCGCCGTACCAAGCCCTGGCGGACCCCGCCAATGCACTGCACGCCGGGCCTGAAAGCTCAGGCGGAAGGGCGGCACGCCGCCCAACCGTCTGCGTTCGCAGATCCATGCCGCTGATTGCCGTTCCCAACCCGAACTGGCCCCGCCTTGCCACGCCACGCTGGGCCTCTCCTTGACACGCCCAGCCCGGCCCAGGCACACCGTTCCGCACTGAACCGCACCATCGGTGTTGCCACGGGGAAGCACCGCACGCGATGCGACCCGCTGGAAACTCCAGCCCTTGCCATTGCGCGCCTTGCCGTAGCCCGCCATGCCGCAACTCGCCGCGCCAATGAGATTCATGCTGCTTCCAGCGCCGTCCCGATCAATCGACCGAACTGAATGGCCTCGCGGAACAGCGCCTCTTCGTGCGCTCTGCGGTTCGGGATCGCGGCCAGCCGGTCAAGCTGCTGGCCGTACCACTCGCGCCGCGCAGCCAGCACCGTTGCCTGAGCGGCGTCGATGGGCAGCGTGATGTCGGCATGCTCTTGCCACAGGTCGGCGAGGGTGAGGACGGGCATTAGACTGTCTCCCCCGCGTGCAGCTCAGCCATCGCCGAGACGTAGCTCACCAGCTGCGCGCAGATCAGCGCGAACTGGCGCTCGGTGTAGAGGCCGCGCCCCTTGACCGGCATCGCAGCGGGCTTGACGTTCAGCACATCGGCCACGAACTCGGCGCGCACCGTGAAGCCCAGGCGCAGGCAGATCATGCCGAGGGTAAGGGTGGCGGGCTCGTCCGCCTTGGGGGCCGCGGCGGCGGCTTGCCCCGCACCCATTGCGCCGCCGCGCGGGCTCACGTTTGCAGCCGCTCCGCGGTCGGTAGTGTCGGCCGTTGCCGGCTCTGCCTTCAAAACCTGTTGCGGGTGCTGCTCTCCAGTAACTTGGGCCGCCAGTCGCGCCCGATTCTCCGCGGCCAGCGCTTCCAGCCGGGCCGACTCGGCGCGCTGGGCGGCCAGCTCCTCGGCCTGCCGGCGCTGCTCAGCCGCACGCGCCTCCGCCTCGGCCTTCTCGCGCGCCTTGCGCTCCTCGGCGGCCTTGTGCTGCAGGATGCGAGCGCGCACGGTCGCCGCGAAGTCCTCGGCCGGCTTGTGCACAATCTGGCTCAGGTCGGCGAACAGGAAGCCGAAGTCCTCGGCCAGCGCCAGCGCGTCGAACGCCTGCAGGTTCTCCCGGATCGCACGGCCCTGCGCGTCCGCCGCGATCTTCGCCCCAGCCA
>JBOFFB010000282.1:0-4178 GCA_051648385.1 Allobosea sp. | reverse complement strand
CTGGAAAAGATTGCACCATCCAAGGTTGGGATCAAACACCTAGCCTGTGCGTTTCTCATTGAAACCAATTTGTGATCAATCGTGATAACTATGTTCAGTCCAGCAGGCTACGGCAGTAAACAGTCGATAGGGCGGCTTATCGCGCTCCGACAAATTCATCCTTTGCGCTGGTGCAGGACACGAGTGACAGCCAGACAATGCTCGACATTGTTATTCAAGTCGTTGCTAACGTGTTGGTCTGATTCTGGAGGCCAGCCCATGAATGCCGACGATTTTCGGATGTTACCGGTGCTCCCGGACCTGACGAAACTGTCCGATGGAACGCGGGGCATCCGTGGTGGCGGTTTCGGGTACCGCCTCGAATATGAGTATGCGCCGGCCGTTCGCCCGGTCGAGACATCGCCGGTCGGTCAACAATTCATCACGCGCGTCATGCGCGATGTTGTCCAGATCGATGCTTTCTTTGACGACATGATCCGGCTGAAGGACAACTTTGCGGCCATCACGACATCGCAGGTCAATGACAGCGACCCGCACTGGGACAACATCTGGCTGCCGGCCATGGATGGCATGTCGCTCTACACGCTGATCGCGACGCGCAAGCCTAAGGTCTATCTTGAAGTCGGCTCGGGCAATTCCACCAAGTACGCGCGCCGCGCCGTGCGTGATCATGCCACCGGCACCCGCATCATCTCGATCGATCCGCAACCACGCGCCGAGATCGATGCACTGTGCGACGATGTCTTGCGCCTTCCGGTCGAGAGGGTGGACATCCACAAGGTGGCGGCGCTTCTCAGCCCCGGCGACGTTGTATTTGTCGACAATTCCCACCGGTCATTCCAGAATTCGGACGTGACTGTGTGCTGCCTCGATCTGCTCACCGCCATTCCGGCAGGGTGCCACTTCGGCGTGCACGACATCTTCCTGCCCTACGACTATCCGGCTTTTTTCCTAGAACGCTTCTACAACGAGCAATACCTCCTCCAGATGTACTTTCTTGGCGGGGCACGCGAAGACACCATCTTCTGCCCGAGCTACATGGCGCACAAGGGGCACATCCTGCCTGACAAATATGCCGCGATGCATGATGTGCAGAGCATCCCTGTCAGTGCCAGAGGTGGCGGCTCGTTGTGGTGGCGCAAAGGTGACTGGGCAGCGCGCACCGTCTGACAGACTTGCTCCTCATGATCTGGCGCGACATGCTGTCGTCAAACCAGTGTGGCAGCACAAGCGTAAGGTTAAGTGAGACAAGCTGGTGCAGGCCGTGAGAATGATATTCAGGCAACTGTTGATGGCGGCATGTGCGTGCCTGCTCGTGTTTCCAACACGTGCTGCCGACACGTCCCGCGCGCCATATCCACCCGCTGTGATCAACATCGTTCACGAGCCGCCGACCAACCCGGCACATCAGGCCGTTTTCGAGCACATCCGGACTGACGCAACTTTCGCCAAGTCGCGCGACTTCTTCACGCTGTTTCGCCTACCCCGCGAGATGACCTTCCGTACCCGAAATTGCAGCGGGCGTGGCGGCGCGTGGTACTACGAGGGCACCGTGACGATCTGCTACGAGTACCTCCAGACCGTCATCGACAACGCCCGCAGCCCCGCGAGACCGGCGTGGGTCAGTGAAGCGGAGGCTATTTCCGGCCCGATCGCTGACGTCGTTTTGCACGAGGGGGCGCACGCACTGTTCGAGTTCCTGCGCACACCCTTGTTGGGCCGCGAGGAGGACGCTGCCGACATGGTCGCAACGTTTGCACTCCTGAACATGTTCAAGACCGATGCCAAGGCGTTGGTCAGCGGCATCGCGTACTCCTACCTCAATGACGCCAAGGCCCGAAATTTCTCCGATTTGCCTACCCTTGAGAACCGCGTCGTACCCAGTCGCGCCTATGGTGGTGCACATTCCACCGCGCTGCAGCGCTTGTTCAGCGTGGTGTGCCATGCATCAGGTTCCGATGAGGCTGCCTTCAAGGAGTTGGTGGCGATGAGCGAGTTGCCGCCATGGCGCGCTGGCGGCTGCGAGGATGAGTACAAGCAGATTTCGCATGCGTTTCACACACTGCTCGGGCCGCACATGGACCGTGACAAGGCGCAAGCGATGTTTCCCGGCTCGAAATTCTTGCCCGCCGAGTAAGCTCCGGTGTCACAGCCCCCGGCTGCATATCCTGCTTGTCATATGGTCAAATTTGACATAAAGATATCTTTATATCTTATATCAAGTGAAACCGAGGCATCATCACATGGTCACGTCTGGCCACCAGTCACTGCCAATGCTTCTGGCCGGCCTGCGTGCTGCTGGTGAGGAAACGCGCCTGCGCATCCTTGGGTTGTTGGCCGAAGGCGAGCTATCCGTCTCGGACATGACCGATATCCTTGGCCAATCACAACCGCGGATTTCGCGCCATCTCAAGCTGATGGCGGAGGCTGGCCTGATCGAGCGCCATCGCGAGGGGGCGTGGGCCTTTTTTCGCTTGCAGCAGGGCACAGCTCAAGGCGCGCTGGCCAAGGCGCTGGCCGAGACGATCAGCCTGCAAGATCCGGTCATGGCCGCTGACCTGGAGCGCCTTGCAGCCGTACGCTCGCAGCGATCACAGGCAGCACAATCGTACTTCACGCGCGTTGCCCGTGATTGGGACCATGTGCGTTCACTCCATGCTCCTGACGAAGCTGTCGAAGCTGCCGTGGCCGATGTCATCGGCGCGGGCGCAATCGGCTCCCTGCTTGATCTTGGCACCGGCACAGGCCGCATGCTGCAATTGTTCGCGCCGCGTGCCAGCCGCTCAGTCGGCGTCGATTCAAGCCACGCGATGCTCGCGGTAGCGCGCGCGAACCTCGAACGTGCCGGGCTGTCACGTGCCGAGTTGCGCCAGGGCGACATCTACGCCCTGCCTTTTGGCCGCAATGCCTTTGACGTCGTGCTGGTGCACCAGGTGCTGCACTTCCTTGATGACCCGGCTCGGGCGCTGCGCGAGGCCTCAGCGGCGCTGGCACCGGGCGGTCGCATGATCGTCATCGACTTTGCCGCGCACGATCTCGAATTTCTGCGCACCGAGCATGCCCACCGCCGCCTTGGCTTCACCGACGATCAGATCGGCGAGTGGTGCCGTTCAGCCGGTCTCGACATGCAGCCGGCTCGCAGTGTCGGCCATGGCACCGGGGACGCAGCCAAACTGACTGTCACACTCTGGATCGCGGCGGATCAGCGCCAGCGCAATGATGCATCCCTTCGAATCATGCCCCAAAGAGAGGTTGCCTGACATGGCCCTGTCGTATCGCCCGAGCCGCCATTCGTCGCGCCGCCCGAACATCTCGTTCGAGTTCTTTCCCCCGAAGAACGACGAGATGGAAACGGCCCTGTGGGAAGCCGTTCACCGGCTTGAAACGCTGAACCCCAATTTCGTTTCGGTCACGTATGGCGCGGGCGGCTCAACCCGTGAGCGCACCCATGCAACGGTCAAGCGTATGGTTGAGGAAACCGCACTGAAGCCAGCTGCGCACCTGACTTGCGTCTCCGCTTCAAAAGCCGAAGTCAACGAGGTCATCCAGTCTTATTGGGATGCCGGAGTGCGCCACATCGTGGCCCTGCGCGGCGATCCGGCAGGCGGGCTGGGCACGGCTTATGTGCCGCATTCCGATGGCTATCACCAGACCTCCGATCTGGTGGCTGGCATCAGAACGATCGGCGATTTCGAGATCACGGTGTCCGCCTATCCCGAAAAGCACCCGGAGGCTGCCTCGCTCGATGCTGACATCGACGCGCTCAAGATGAAGGTCGATGCCGGTGCGACACGCGCCATCACCCAGTTCTTCTTCGACAACGACCTGTATTTCCGCTTCCTCGACAAGGTCCGGGCGCGTGGCATCACCATCCCGATCCTGCCCGGCATCGTGCCGGTGCAGAACTTCAAGCAGACCGCAAACTTCGCCCGCAAGACCGGGGCAAGTGTTCCGCAGTGGTTGGCGGACCGCTTCGAGGGACTTGAGGAGGATGTCGCAACCCGCCGCCTCGTCGCCGCCGCCGTTTGCGCCGAACAGGTAATCGACCTTGTCGACCGTGGCTGCACGGACCTGCACTTCTATACGATGAATAAAGCAGACCTCGTCTATGCCATCTGCCACCTGGTCGGCATCAAGCCTGCGCCGCTAGCGGTGGCTGTGGCGGCGGAGTGAAGCAA
>JBOFFB010000281.1:0-4122 GCA_051648385.1 Allobosea sp. | reverse complement strand
CCGGCAAGGCCGTGCGCCAGTTTGCGGCCCACCGTTCGGAGATCGTGCTGGCGACCAAGGTGTATAACGCCATGGGTCCGGGGCCAAACCAGCGTGGTCTTTCGCGCAAGCACATCATGGAATCCATCGACGGCTCGCTAAAGCGGTTGGGGACGGATTATGTCGACCTGCTGATCATCCATCGTTTCGACAAGGAAACGCCCGTTGAGGAAACGGCAGAGGCGCTGAACGACGTCGTGCGCGCCGGCAAGGCGCTTTATCTCGGCGCATCATCGATGTACGCTTGGCAGCTCATGAAACTGCTCTCGGTGCAGCGCGCAAACGGCTACGCCGAGTTCGTATCAATGCAGAACTACTACAATCTCGCCTACCGCGAGGAAGAGCGCGAGATGATGCCGCTCTGCGTGGCGGAGGGTAAGGCCGTGACGCCCTGGTCGCCGCTGGCGCGCGGCTTCCTGGCCGGCTCCGGGCTCGGCGCAGCGAAGACGAACGAAACCACCGTGCGCGGCAGGAGTGACAGCGTCGCCGACATGCTGGGCATCGGCACCGGGCAGGACGAGGCCATCCGCGCGCGGCTGGCGAAGGAGGCGGCACGTCTCGGCGTCAAGCCGGCCGTGCTGGCCATGGCCTGGGTGAACTCGCGCCCCTTCGTGACGGCACCCATCATTGGTGCATCGAAACCGCATCACATGGCCGATGCGCTCGCCGCGCTTGCCCTCAAGCTCGACGAACGCACCTGCCGGAAGCTGGAGGAGCTTTACCGGCCTAAGGTGCCTGCCGGCATCTGAACGCTGGGACCAGCCTATTCCTCGTCCTCATCTTCGTCCTCGTCTTCGTCCTCATCGTCTTCCTCTTCCTCATCATCGGGGTCGATGATCTTCAGCGCCTGGACCGGGAAGTTCTCCTTCTTGAAGACACCTTCTCCTTGGTGCCACTGCGTCGTCGCCCTGCCTGCTGTCAGCTCGACGATGGTCATTGACGGGCTGCCGGAGCGGAGTTGAACGACGCTGCCGATAATGATCACCTGTGTTTCGGTGGAGGCGGCGATGACAACGACGGGGGGTGGCGCGGGTGCAGGGGTCACCGCCGCAGGTGCCGGAGGGGGTGGTGCAGCCGGTGCGGGTGCAGGCGGCGTTTGCGCGAATGTCAGGGCCGGCACGAGGGCAAGAAGCCCCACGAGCGCCAGGTCCCGGATCGTTCTGGATGGATTTTGCATGCTTTGCTCCTTCTGCTCTGGTTGCTCTCCCGAATGCCGGGAAGAGTTTGCATGGCTTAAGGCCTGCGCCTCATCCTGTTCATTTGAAGGGTAGCGGTGAGCAACATGCCCCATTTTGAAGACAAGCTGATTGACGTGGCGCAGTGCTTCCCGCGCGATGAAAGCCGAAAGACATCCGGGCCTCAGCGCGACATGAACATGTCGCGCATTGCCTGTTGAAGCAAATGAAGCATTTGGTCAGATTGGTGAGCAGAAGTAATCAATCCGGTTTCAACGGTGTTGGCTTTATTCGCCCACGCTACCCGTAATCGGATCAAGATCTTCGGGGTCGATCTCGTCTTCCCGAAGCGGCTGGAAGGGACCCTGACCCTTGCCGTAGAGCTGCGTCGGCGCGCCGATGGGCTCAGCGGGACGGCGCGCGAGCGGTTTGGGCGAGGGCTCCGCCATATCGGCGGCGGCCAGCGGGTTGCGCGGAGCGGCCGGCAACTGGGTGGGGCGGTAGCCCGGCAGAACCGGGCCACTGCCCAACAGCGCAGGCGGCGTGGGCTTGATCGCACCGGGCGGGGGAACGAAGGCATAAGCTTCGCCGCGCGGCGAAGCGGCCGGGCCTTGCGCCATCGGGTTGCCACGCGCCGGGTCGGACATCGGGATGCCGTCCGAAGGCGGTGTTGCCTGCGGGAACGGCCGGCAGATCGAGCGGTCGCCGCGCCGGCCGTGGCGGGCGAGATCCATGTGCAGGTGGTCGTAGTGATAGGCGTCGGCGCCTGGTCCGAGCACTGTCGCGAAGTGCTTGCAGGCACCGGCGTGCACATCGCGCAGGAAATACTGCTCAGGCTCGGAGCCCTTCCAGCCCTTCAGGATCGTGATGACGCTGCCGTCCTGCAGGCGGAAGCCGCCGACATCAATGGCGTTGGCGAAGGAATGCTCGGAGAGGCGCGCGCCGCGCTGGTTGTTCATGGAACGGCATGAATAGGTGCCCATGGTGCGCAGTTCGATCACCGGCTGGCCGAAACGGGCCATGGCGGCGGGCTGCACAACTTCCTCCAGCCATTTGTCCATGGCCGCATACATCGGGCAGGTGAGCGTTCCCTCGTTGTTGAGTTTCGTGAGAAAGCCACCGCGCGGTGTGAAAAGGCCAGGCGCGCTGGCCGTCAGATCAAGGTTGTCCATGGCAAAGGCACTGACCTTGATGGGGTGGTCAGCGCCGCAAGGCCCCGCGCCTTCGAGCGCCCGGGCGATTTTCACATGGGCAGATTCTTTCACGACGCCGGAGCGCAGGCAGGATTTCTCGGCGGCGCTGCGCCATTCGGCACGCTGCTCCTTCTGGTAGCGGGAGCAGCCTCCGATCGAGACAGCGGCGAGGCCGAGCAGAAGCGCAGCAAGGTGAAGAGGACGCAACGACATAGCCGCAGTATCGGCAGCAAACGGTAAGTTCCCGCTAAGGAATCAGGTAAACGCCTTGTAAACCGTGGCAGAAGACGGTTCATGCTGGTGGCTGAAATGTGACGAAGCCCGCCGGTGAACCGGCGGGCTTGTTTGTTCGTCACGCTTGTTTCCGTTCAGGCAGCTGACGGAGCTGGCCCGCCCTGAGGTCCTGCAGTCGGTGCGGAGCCATTGCGGTCCGCCATGAACCGGTCGAACTCTTCCTGGTCGCGGGCGCGGCGCAGCCTCAGCATGAACTCGCCGAAAGCACGCTGCTCATCATCGAGGCGACGACGCTCTTCTTCCAGCCGGCGCATAACCTCACTCCGGTAGTCGTCAAACGCCAGATTTCCCGAACCGCGCGCGAAACCGCCTCCACCAAACTGCGACTTCACACCAGCCTTCCAGCGGCGGAAATCGCCGCTCATGTCGGCACCTTCCCCCTTCTTCTTGCGCCAGATCAGGTAGCCCAGAAAGGCGAGGCCAACGGGCCAGAAAAGCACGAAGGCACCCACCATCGCGGCAATTTCCCAGCCCCTTCGAAAAAAGGGCGGCTTGCCCTCACGCCACTTGGAATCGTCTGCACCCATGCCGCCATTGATGGCAGACCTGTAACCAAAACCCATCGCGTCCTCCTCTGGAATGCGAATGTAACATACATTCACATAGGGTGTGTTTCCGGGAGGTTCAAGAGGGCGCTCACGTTCTGGCGAATTCGAGGCGCAGAAATCACTCGCGGTGACGGAATCAGGCGCGCGTCAGTTGGCGCAGGATCGCGGCGCAGCCGTCAATGATGACCTCGTCCGGCGAAGGCGCGCCCGGCATCGGTGACCAGCGGCCTGTCGTGGCGAGACTGGCCACGCCATGCGACAGCGCCCAGATCTGCATTGCGCAGCCGAGCACTTGCGTTGGCAGCGCATGGGAAGCCGTTGCCTGCTGACGGACGGCGTCGATGAGAAAATCAAATGCTGTTCCGCCTGGCGGTGGTCCCTCGCCAGGCCGCAAAGCCGCAAGGAACATCGCGCCATAGTAGCCAGGCTCCTCTCGCGCGAAGGCGAGGTAGGCCCGACCGATGGCCGAAAAGCCTTCGCCTTTCGCGAACGCGTCGGCGCGGGCCGTGGAGAGCCGCTCGGCGAAGGCCGCAAAGCCCAGTTCGGCGACCGCCGCCACCAGCGCCTCACGGT
Organism: Allobosea sp.; assembly: GCA_051648385.1. Classification (GTDB taxonomy): domain Bacteria; phylum Pseudomonadota; class Alphaproteobacteria; order Rhizobiales; family Beijerinckiaceae; genus Allobosea. The sequence continues at coordinate 300 of JBOFFB010000281.1, read as the reverse complement.
CCCTGAAGTGGCGATAGGGTGCAGCGGGGCTGACATCGACAAGCCGCGCCGCTTCGATCAGCGTGAAGCCCTGCGGTCCCTTCTCGGAAATCAGGAAACGTGCGGCATCAATGAGCGTTTCCCGCAAGGTACCATGATGGTACCCCTTGCGCGCGGGGCGGGCTGCGAAAGCGGATGTAAATTCCTTTGACATTCGCCGCTGGATATCCCTCCGGGGCACCTCACGCAAGCATGAGGGATTTCAGTTGGAAGGCAAGGCGAAGTACATCTTTCCCGTGGCCATGGCGTTTTTCATGGCAC
>JBOFFB010000280.1:0-1575 GCA_051648385.1 Allobosea sp. | reverse complement strand
CTCTTCACTAGGGCAAGCCGCACTCCGACCGGCTGCGGTTCGAACTGCAGCCCTCGTGTCAACAGTTTCGCAGCAGCGTGGTGCCGGCCTCGATCCGCTTCGATTGCTGCTAATTCGACATAGATCGAGCCGCGTCCATACGGGAACACATTGCCGAGATTGTCGAGCCGGGAAACTGCAGATCGAAGCTGTTGCTCGCGCTTGACCGGATCAGCCGACATATGGTCCAGCGCAGGCGGCAGATACAAATGCAAAAGCGTCCGCTGCCACGGCAGACCAAACGCCACCACTGCAAATATAAGCCAAATCAGTACTTTGCGGAGGGACCACCTTTGCATGTCTTCAGCTTCGGCAAAGTCGCTTAACATCAGCTTATTTTGAAGCAGCGCTGACGGTCATTCGTGGTGAAAGGGTTTACCGCAGCTTGACGCAAATGGCACAATCATGCTCGATCCAATCCTGAGAATTGGTTGCTCAAAGGGAATACGCACATGGCCGCACGTTACACGCTTCACGGCATCTGGCTTTCGGGCCCGGCATACAAGGTTGGCCTGATGCTCGGCCTTGCCGGCGAGAAGTTCAACTACGAGCACGTCAACCTGCGGACAGGCGAGCACAAGCAGCCAGGCTTTGTTGCCAAGCAGCGCTATGGGCAGGTGCCTCTGCTCGAAGATGCGAAAACCGGCCTCCAGCTTTGTCAGTCCGCCTCGATCCTCGAATATCTCGCGGAGCATCTCGGCAAGTTCGGCGGTGAGAGCGCGCAGGAGAAAATCCAGGCGCGCGAATGGATGTTCTGGGATTTTGACCGTCTCGCCATGCATGTTTACCGCCTGCGCGGCCAGCGGCTTGGCATTCGTTCCATTGCACAGCCCATTGCGGAGATGCATTTCACCGAGGGCAATGTCGCGCTCAAGGTGCTCGACGATCACCTCAAGGGCCGCGATTGGCTGGTCGGCAAGGGGGTGACCATTGCCGACATCGATGTTTATGGCGTTGTTGCTTACGCTACTGCCGGCGGCTTCAACCTGGGGCAATATGAAAATCTGAGCGCCTGGATGAAGCGCTTCGAAGGCCAGCCTGGCTTCAAGCCCAATGACCAGTTGCTGCCAAAGGCGTCTCAGGCAGCATGACGGCGACGTCTATCCGCCGGGCTGCCTTCGCCGATCTTGAAGCCATCGTCCGCATTTACATGGCCGACGACAAGGGCGGCCACGGCGATGATTGGAACGAGGCGTCGCGCCCGGCCTACGAGCAGGCCATGGGTGCGATCCTCGCGAGCCCGGTCAACCGGCTCTATGTGGTGGTGGGCGACGGCACAATCGTGGATACCAGCCGCGGCCTCGTCTCCGCAGCTGGAAACATCGTCGGCACCTTCCAGCTGACGTTCACGCCCGGCCTTGTCGGCGGCGGCCGCACCCGTGCCACGATGGAATCTGTTCATGTTCTTCCCGGTCAACGCGGTGGCGGCATCGGTGCCAGCATGGTCGCCCATGCCATCACCGAGGCTCGCGCTGCAGGGGCCGCAACCTTGCAACTCACATCCGGCAAGAAGCGCACCGACGCTCACCGCTTCTA
>JBOFFB010000279.1:0-36596 GCA_051648385.1 Allobosea sp. | reverse complement strand
CCTGCGGTGAAGCCGATCGCGGCATCACCTTCGGTGCTGTCCGCAGGCGCGGCTCCGAGCAGGTGCGTCACGCGCCGGGCGATGGCGGGGGCGGGGTCGATCCACTTAACCGGCCAAGGTGCCAGTGCTTGCAGCTTTGCCAGCAAGAGCGGGTAGTGCGTGCAGGACAGCGTGATCACGTCGGTACGGCGCGCTTGCTGGCCCGTGTCGCGCACAACGAAGCAGGGAGCGATTTCGGCGCTGATCGCTTCGTCGCTGACTGCTTCACCACGCATGTGGCTTTCGGCCAGCGCCGCCAGATGCGGCGAGCCCACCAGCGTCACGTCACAGTCAGCCGCGAAGCTGCCGATCAGGTTGCGGGTATAGTCGCGCGCCACAGTGCCGGGCGTGGCGAGCACGCTGAAGACGCGGGTTTGCGACTGCTCGGCGGCAGGCTTGATCGCAGGCACCGTGCCGACAAAAGGAACTGAGAAACGGGCGCGCAAGGCGGGCAAGGCAAGGGTGGAGGCGGTATTGCAGGCGACGACGACGCAATCGGGCTGATGAGCCGCGATCAATTCGTCCATCAGGCCGGTGATGCGCGCCACAAGCCCAGCCTCGGGCCAGGCACCGTAGGGGAAGGCGGCATCGTCAGCGATATAGACGAAGCGCGCGTCGGGGCGGGCCTTCACGATGTGGTCAAACACCGTGAGACCGCCGAGGCCGGAATCGAAGACGAGGATGGTTGGGGCGCGCGCCAGCATGGAAACCGCCTGATGCGCCCGCCCGGCCAGAAGATCAACGCCCTGCACGAAATCCACCCGTTGTAACCCGTGCGAACTCTAGGCAGGCATGGTTTAAGAAAGCTGAAATTCAGGTCTTCAGCAGCGCTGCACAAGCGGCAGTAGCCTTGCGGGCCGACAGTGTCGCACCGCCGACAGTCATCGAGCCACCGCCGGCAGTGGCTTCTCCGGCAAACCAGAGCCGCGCGGCCACCGGTTCGGCCAATGCAGCGCGAGCCGCGCTTTGCCCCGGAAGACAAACCGAGTAAGCGCCTTGCGAAAGGGGATCGGCCCACCAGGAGGCGAGGCGACCGCCCGTGACGGCGCGGCGCACGGAGCTGCCGAGCATGCCAACAAGCGTGTCGGTGAGGTGGGCAACGGCGGCAGCTTCTCCCGCAGCGCCAAGGCCACGCGCAAAATCGCCGCCACAGATGGCGACCGCCAGCGGCCTTCCCTCGGGCAGCATCTCGATCATGGTCATGGCTTCGGAGCGGGTGCCATCCATTAACGTGGTGGAATCGTTCAGCTCAAAGCGCTCGCCGTTCAGCTTCAGCGCGATCTTGGTGAGCGCGCCCATGCTGATACCGGCGAGCGCGGTTTGTGTGCTGATGGGCAACTCCGGCACGAAACGGATCGCGCCGCTTTTCAGCACACCAACGGGCACGGTGATGATCGCCGCGCGCGCACGGATCGTCCCGGCGGATGTTTCGGCCTCTACGCCACCCTGGCCCCAGCGGATGGTTTCAGCGCGGACCGCCAGCGACACCGGCAGATCGCGGCCATAGGCTGCGACGAGCGCGCCATAGCCGCTATTGGTGGTGTAGTCGCCGCCGTTCCAGAGCTGCTGGTTGTCCAGAACCGAGATGCGCTCGCCATCCTCGCCAAGCACCAGAAGCAGACCCGAGCGGGCAATGTCGCGCTGTTCGGGCTCCAGATCGGCGACAGCTTCGGCCAGCGAGACATCGCGCCCGCTGCGCTCGACGGCTGTCATCCGGGCCTCCATCTCGCGGAAGGCCTGCCAGCGGCGGCCACGCTCGAGGATGCCAAGCGGTTTGCCGTTGCTGAAGACCTGCCAACCGCCCATGCGCCCGCCGGAAGCATCAAGCTCGATCTTGAGGTTCCGGGCGATCTCGACCCATGGGTTGGCTTCGGCAAAATGGATGATTTCCGCGCCTGCATCGAACGGCACACCAAGCGATGTATCGGTGAAGGCACGGCCACCGATACGGTCGCGCGCCTCGATCAGCCGGAAGCTGAGACCCAACCGCTGGAATTCGCGCGCCGCGCTGATCCCCGCTGCGCCGGCGCCAACAATCAACACGTCAACGTCTGCCGCAAACAGGCGCGCCGACATGCCGAGGAGTGCCGCACTGGCTATGCCGCCGCGAAGGGCGGCGCGTCTGGTTGGTGAGTATATCATGACTGTGGAGATGATGATCTGACCGTGTTGCGCCAAGTGTTGGATGGATCACAAGCCTGTCAGGAGTGCCGTATCCTGTCATTGCTTCGCTTCGCTCGCAGCAATGACGGAACGACCGTTCAGCCCGCCCGCAAATCCGCCAGCATCGCCTTCACGGCTGTCATCGCCGCTGCCAATGCCTCCTGGTCGCGTGAACGAACGATCAGGTTTGTGTTGGGTTGGCCATCTTCGCCCCAGAACGGGTACGAGCCAATCATCGTTGCAGGGTGGGCCTTGGCAACCTCGCGCAAGGGGGTGCCGAGATCGCCTTCCTTCATGTCGGCACGCACGCTTTCCGACAGCAGCTTCACGCCGGTCTGCAAGGTCGGCGCGACGGCATCGAGCATTGCCTGCATGATCACGGGAACGCCGGCCATGACGATGACGTTGCCAACGCGGAAGCCGGGCACCTTGTTGTAAGAGTTGTGAACCAGCTCGCCACCTTGCGGGATGCGGGCCATGCGCAGGCGGGCTTCGTTGAGCTCCTCGGGCTTGAACCGCTGCAGCATCACGTCAACCGCGCGCTGGTCGACAGCGATGGGCACACCGAAGGCCTTGGCGACGCAATCGGCGGTGATGTCGTCATGGGTCGGGCCGATGCCGCCGGTGGTAAAGACGTAGGTGTAGCGGACGCGCAGTGCATTCAGCGCCGCGATCACGTCATCCTCCTCGTCCGGAACAACACGAACTTCTTTCAGGTCGATGCCGATATTGGTCATGTATTCGGCAATGTAGCCGATATTCTTGTCCTTGGTCCGGCCTGAAAGGATTTCATCGCCAATGATCAGGAGGGCAGCGGTGATGATGGTGCCTGACATGGGATTTTCCTGTGGCGAGAGGTTTGCCCGTGGTAGGCGCGCTGCAGGTCATAGACAAGCGGAATTGCCTTCATGAAACTGCCACCTCTCATCACAGGCCGGCTGATTCGGCGCTACAAGCGCTTCCTTGCCGATGTGGAGCTGGACACGGGTGAGGTGGTCACGGCCCATTGTGCCAATCCGGGCTCGATGATGGGCCTCAGCGCGCCTGGTTCCCGCGTCTGGTTGTCGGTATCGGTAGATCCAAAACGCAAGCTCAAGCACTCGTGGAAGCTGATCGAGGTCGATTTTGGTTGGAGCGGGCCACAGCTTGTCTCGATCGACACCGGGCATCCGAACCCGTTGGCCGAGGAGGCCATCAGGGCAGATGTGATCACGGAACTCATGGGCTACTCGTCGCTGCGGCGCGAGGTGAAGTACGGCAAGAATAGCCGGATTGACCTGCTGCTGACCGAGCCGGGGCGACCGGACGCCTTTGTCGAGGTCAAGAACGTGCATCTGATGAGGCATCCAGGATTGGTCGAATTCCCCGATTCCGTGACCAGTCGCGGTGCCAAACATCTCGAAGAACTCGGCGACATGGTTGATGCGGGTCACCGGTCCGTGATGCTGTTCGTGGTGCAGATGGATGGAGAGCGTTTCGCCCTCGCGCGGGACATCGACAGAACTTATGGCGTGGCGATGGACCGGGCTGTAGCGCGGGGAGTGGAAGTGCTGGTCTATGTTTGCCGGCTGGATGTCAGCGAGATCAACATCGAGTGCCGCATCGGGTTTGATGCGATTTGAACGCGTTCAGTCGCGCACGAAGACGAAGTTCAGCCGCGTCTGCTTGATGAGCTTGTAGCCGGAGTGCTCGATCAGCGACCTCAGATCCATGTTCCACTTCGAGGTCGAATCCTCGAGGATCAGAAGCCTCGGCCAGAGTGACGTATGTGCCGGGACGAGGAAAGGCTCCAGGATCAGGTCTTCAGCACCCTCCACGTCGATCTTCATGGCATCGACATGTTCGAAGCCTTCGGAAGACAGAAGTTGTGCCAGCGGTACCGCTGGTACTTTCACTGCATTGGCGTCGGACGAGCGCAAGGTCCGCATGCTCGACTCGCCCTCGTTTCGGGCGTCCAGAAACAAAGTCAGGTCGCCTGCCTTATCGGCAACCGCGCAAGCGACGGCCTTGATTGTGCCGAACGGATTGAGGCTGATATTGATTGCGAGCTTCGCAAAGACGCCAGGCTGCGGCTCGACCGCCAGTACCCGGGCGTCGCGTCCCGCGCGCGCTGCAACGAACAGGGAGTAGGCTCCGACATTGGCACCAATGTCGATGAAGCGGTAGCCCGGCCTGATATGGTCGGCCAGAATAGCCAATTCCTGGCTGTCAAAGAACTGTGGCATGAAAAGCACGCGCTTTTCGCAGATGTTGCTCTGCGGGAAAACGCGCATCCGGGCACCAAGTGTTTCGGTGTCGACTGGCGCGCCCTTCAATGACGAAATCGCCATGCGCCGGATCAGGAAGGCAAAGCGACGGCTCCACCAGGCCATGGTGCTGGCGCGAGTGCGCCCGATGGCCCAGGCCACAAACCCTGCGGCCTTGTAAGTGCCGAAGGGCGGCGTGTCGTTCTGGGTGTGCGACGTCATCATGATGGCGCGCGGCTTAGCACCAGATGTCGCATTGCGCAAAGGGGTGGTGTGTGGCGCACTTTACGCCGCAAGAGACTTGCGCGATAGCAAAGGCGTTATAGATTCAGTTCAGCGCAGACGCACACAGCTGCGCCCAAGCCCAAGCGGACGATGTCCAACACCGAAGCCATGATAGCGCCAAAGCGCAGCAACGAGATCAAGCGCCACGGCCCGCAGGCGTTCGCCGCCATGCGCAAGGCCGGGCAACTGGTGGCCAAGGGGCTCGACATGATCACGGACTATGTCAAGCCGGGCGTCACGACGGCACGGCTCGACCGGCTCATGTTCGAGTTTGCGATGGATCATGGGGCGTATCCCGCCACACTGAACTATCGAGGCTATCGCTACTCGATCTGCACCTCGATCGGTAAAGTAGTTTGCCATGGCATGCCAGACGACCAGCCGCTGCGTGAAGGGAAGATTATCAATATTGACTACACTCTGATTGTCGATGGCTGGCATGGCGACACAAGCCGAATGTACGCGGTGGGCAAACTAGACCGGAAGTCCGAAAGACTGTGTGAGGTTACCTATGAGAGCCTGATGCGTGGCATTGCGGCGGTTCGCCCTGGCGCTTATTTCAACGATATCGGTAAAGCTATACAGGCTTACGCGGAATACGAGCGCTGTTCCGTGGTGCGTGACTTTTGCGGTCATGGCGTCGGTCAGCTGTTTCATGACGCGCCCAACATACTACACTACGATTGTAAGCCTGATCCAAAGACCAAGCAAAAACAATTGGTTATTGAGCCCGGAATGCTTTTCACAATCGAGCCGATGATCAATCTCGGAAAACCGGATGTGAGGGTGCTGGCCGATGGCTGGACAGCAGAGACATGCGACAAATCATTGTCGGCCCAGTTCGAACACACGGTGGGCGTGACCGACACTGGCGTTGAAATTTTCACGCTGTCGCCTGCCGGGCTGGACTATCCCATTGGCAAGCAGGGTTGACGGTAATGCAAGCCTGCCAGAATCGGGTCATTCGTGGCGTCTGACCCTGAGCCGCACTATCTCGGCCACCGCGACCGGCTGCGTGAGCGTTTCACCTCGGCAGGCCCGGACGCGCTGGCAGATTACGAGCTTCTGGAGCTGATCCTGTTCCGCTCGATCCCGCGCCGTGACGTGAAGCCGATTGCCAAGGAGCTGATACGCAGATTCGGGTCTTTCGCCGAAGTCGTTGCCGCGCCTCAACAATTGTTGACCGAAGTGTCCGGCGTTGGCGAGGCTGTTGCCATCGATCTGAAGATCGTGGCAGCCGGAGGCCAGCGGCTGGCGAGGGGGCAAGTCACCAAGCGCGCCGTGCTCGGCAGCTGGTCATCGGTGATCGACTATTGCCGCGCGGCCATGGCTTTCGAGGCGCGCGAGCAGTTCCGCATCCTGTTCCTGGACAAGAAGAACGCGCTGATCGCCGACGAGGTGCAACAGGTCGGCACGGTCGATCACACACCGGTCTACCCGCGCGAAATCGTCAAGCGCGCGCTGGAACTCTCCTCCACTGCGATCATCCTCGTGCACAACCACCCGTCCGGCGATCCGACGCCGAGCCAGGCTGACATCACCATGACCCGCGAAATCATCGACGTCGCCAAATCGATGGGCATCGTGGTCCACGACCATATCATTGTCGGCCGCGACGGGCACGCAAGCTTCAAGGGATTGAGGCTGATGTGACGGGTGTGGGCCCAGGGCAATCGCTTCAGGTTGATTTGGTCGATTCTCGACGGGATTTTGGCCTTCTCCCCTTGCGGGAGAAGGTGGGCAGCGCCCGGAAGAGGGGTTGGTATGACATTCCATAACCATCTCAAGACCCAGGGCAGTCGCTTGAAGCCAATGTGTTCCACAATGGGTGGCGTTTGATCTTTCTCCCCTTGCGGGAGAAGGTGACCGAAGGGTGGAATCCAGCCAAACGTTAACCTGAAGCGATTGCCCTGGGTGTGGGCCTTTGCCCTCTGGCATCGGGCCCGTCATCCCACTATGGTGCGGCCAAATCAGATTGGGGAGCCTCAACATGGCTGACAAGGGCGTTCCGCATTTTCACAATGAACCGGGTGTTCCGACCATCAAGGTCGGTTCGAAGGAGTTCATGTGCATCGGGGCGAAGCCGCCGTTCGATCATCCGCATGTGTTTCTCGACATGGGCAGTGATGGCGAGGTCATCTGCCCGTATTGCTCGACGCTCTATGTTTACGAGGCCAAGCTTGGCGCGGGACATTGCGAGCCGGCGGCCTGCGAATGGACGACTGGCGTCGGCAAGGCGGCCTGACGGAACGGTTCTGACCAGCGCATGACATCCCGACCGGTTCTGATTGCCGGGGCTGGCATCGCCGGCCTGACGGCAGCGATTGCACTGGCACGGGCTGGCGTGGACGTGTTGCTCGTTGAAAAGCGCGGCGGCTTCAGTGAGGCCGGGGCCGGGCTTCAGCTTTCTCCCAACGCCACCAGCGTGATCATTGCACTTGGGCTTGGGCCTGCCATCGCGCGACACGCAGTCGCGCCGCGCCGCCTCGATATCCGCCGGTTTGGCGAGCCCCGCGCTTTTGCGGGGATGACAATGCAGGACCAGCCGGAGGTTGACGGTGCGCCGTTCTGGTGTCTTGGCCGCAGCGATTTGCAGATGGCCCTGCTGGATCAGGCGCGCATGATGCCCGGCATCCGGCTGATGGTCGGGCGCAGCGTCGCTGCCATCACCTCCAGCCCGGATGCTGTGACCGTTGTCCTGGAAAACGGACGTGGCTTGCGCGAGGAAGTGAATGTCGCGGCGCTGATCGGAGCGGACGGGCTATGGTCGTCGGTGCGGGCACTTTCGGGCGACACCATCTTGCCGCGCTTTCTGGGCTATGAGGCTTGGCGGACACTGATCCCGGCCGCCAATGCCGAGAACTTCGTCTGCGCGCCGCATGTGAACCTGTGGTTAGGGCAGGCGGGGCACGCAGTGCATTACCCGGTGGCGGGCGGCAAACTCATCAATCTCGTCCTGATCCGCAGGGGGCAGAACCAGTCACAGGACTGGAGCCGGGCAGGGGATGCGGGCGAGCTTTCTGCAATCAGCGCCGCCGCCGCCGCAACTCTTCGCAATCTCATAGACGTCGCACCGGCTTGGCAGGTCTGGTCGCTGTTTGACCGCCCACCGGCGCGGATGGCCAATGGCCGCGTAGCGCTGATCGGGGATGCGGCACATCCTGTACTGCCCTTCCTGGCGCAGGGTGCCGGGCTCGCCATCGAGGATGCCGGCGTGCTGGGCAGACTGCTTCCGCCTGCGCTGGCGGATGGCAAGGCGGGCGCGGTCGAAGCGGCGTTGAAGCGCTTTTCCGGGCTTCGTGCAGCCCGCACAGCGCGCGTTCAGGAAACCGCGCGCGGTAATGGCCGAATGTATCATGCCGGCTTCCCGGTCTCCATCGCCCGGGACTTCGCGCTGACACAGTTTGGCGATGCGGGCATGCGCAAGCGCTATGGCTGGCTTTATGGCTGGCGGATGCGAGACTGACTTTCGTCTTATGAGGCTCCCGAATAGTAGAATGCCACTTGCCTTCGTCGTTTTTCATGCAATGAATACCACCAGAGCGGGATGACCCGCCTAGCCGAACAACGGCTTGTTCTGTGGAGGAACGCATGACCAAGAGCCGCACGCCGGGTGCCCCGAGCCGTCGCAAGTTTCTGACCGCTGCCGCTGCAGGCAGTGCAGCGACGATCGCAATGCCCAATGTCAGCCATGCACAGACGGTGACATGGAAATTCCAGTCGACCTGGCCGACAAAAGATATCTTTCACGAGTTTGCAGGTGATTTCGCGGCCCGTGTCAACAACATGGCTGGTGGACGCCTCAAGCTCGACGTTCTGGCAGCCGGTTCGGTGGTTCCGGCGTTCCAGATGCAGGATGCGGTGAATGCGGGCATTCTCGATGGCGGCCATGGCGTCTGCGCCTACTGGTACGGCAAGAACAAGGCCTTCTCGCTGTTCGGCACGCCGCCAGCCTTTGGCTGGGATGCCAACAACTTCCTCGCCTGGATGAACTATGGTGGCGGTTACGAACTCTACAACGAGTTGGTCAGCCAGATCCTGAGACTGAACCTTGTCGGTTTCCTGAGCGGGCCGATGCCGTGCCAGCCGCTCGGCTGGTTCAAGAAGGAGCTGAAGTCTGCCGATGACATCCGCGGCCTGAAGTACCGCACCGTTGGCCTTGCAGCCGACCTCAAGCGCGAGATGGGCGCTGCTGTGACCATCCTCGCGGGTGGCGAAATCGTTCCGGCACTGGAGCGCGGCGTGATCGACGGGGCCGAGTTCAACAACCCGTCATCCGATTCGTTGCTCGGCTTCCAGGATGTGTCGAAGGTCTACATGATGCAGAGCTGGCATCAGTCGGCGGAATCGTTCGAACTGATCTTCAACAAGGCCAAGTTCGATACGCTTCCCGCGGAACTGAAAGCCATCATCAAGCATGCAGCTGAGTCCGCCTCGTCCGACATGCTATGGAAGGCGACCGACCGCTACTCGAAGGATTTCGAGTTGCTCAAGGGCAAGGGCGTCAATGTCTATACGACGCCGGATGCCATCCTTGATGCCCAGCTCGCAGCTTGGGAACGGGTGATCGAGAAGCTTTCTGCCGAGAACGCCTTCTTCAAGAAGGTGATCGATTCGCAAAAGGCCTGGGTCAAGCGCACGCTCACTTACGAGGCAGCGAACAGCCCGCCGTTCGCAAAGGCTTTCAGGCACTTCTTCAAGGCCTGATCCGCACATCCTGGCTATGAGGAGACATCGGCGTGAGCAACGTCGATGTCTCCCACATTGTTGTCTTCTGCCTGGAAATCATGCGCGTCTCGTCTCGCTCTGACGCTTGTTTTCACAGAAATTTGCGGTGGTTGCTTGCGTGATTGCAGGCCGCCGTTCATGACATCCAAGCGTTGCTTTGCCCATTACATACGGGACATCTACATGATCGTATCCGCAGCCTTGAACGCACTGTTGATTGGTGCTTTCTCAGTGGTCGCTCTCTACCTCGCCTGGTGCATCCTGAAGCGCGGCTCGCGCTCGGTGCTCGACGCAGTGCTGTTCGGCATCGACACTGTTTCGACGGCCGTCGGCAAGACCGGTTCATGGGCCATCCTCATTTTGACATTTGCAATGAGCTACGAGGTCTTCTCGCGCTATCTGCTGCAGTCACCGACCGAGTGGGCCTTCGATGTGTCTTACATCCTCTATGGCGCGCTGTTCATGCTCGCGGGGCCTTATGCGCTGACGCGAAATGCCCATGTGCGTGGTGATTTTGCCTATCGCAGTTGGGCCCCGCGGACGCAGGCGGGCCTCGATCTTGTGTTGTATTTCCTGTTTTTCTTCCCCGGCATCCTCGCGCTTTGTTATTCTGGGTACGGGTTTGCCTCATTTTCTTGGATGATTGGCGAGCATTCGTCCAATTCGCCGAACGGCCCGCCCGTCTATCATTTCAAGTCGCTCATCCCGCTGGTTGGCGGCTTCATGATCCTTCAGGGTTTGGCGGAAGTGGTGCGCTGCGTGCAATGCCTGCAGACCGGGCAGTGGCCCGAGCGGTTGCATGACGTCGAAGAAACCGAAAAACTCATTCTGGAACAGGCCGAAGCGGCTCAGAAGGGAACTGCCTGATGCTTGGCCTCTCCAACCCCGAGCTTGGTGTGCTGATGCTCGGCTGTTTCGTTGCGTTCATCATGCTCGGCTTCCCGATTGCCTTCACGCTGATGGCGCTCGGCATCGGCTTTGGCTACCTCGCCATGGGCGACACGGTTTTCCAGCTGGTTGTGCAGCGCACCTATTCTGTGATGGCCAATGATGTTCTGGTCTCGATCCCGCTGTTCGTTTTCATGGGCTACATCATCGAGCGAGCGAATATTCTCGACCGGTTGTTCAACGCCATCCAGTTGGCGATTGGCTGGATGCCCGGCTCGCTGGCGATAGCCACGCTGGCAACCTGCGCCATCTTCGCGACGGCCACCGGTATTGTCGGCGCGGTGGTGACGCTGATGGGGCTGCTCGCCTTTCCGGCCATGCTCAGGGCTGGTTATGACACAAGGCTCTCCGCCGGTGTGGTCTGCGCGGGCGGCTGCCTCGGCATCCTGATCCCGCCATCGGTGATGCTGATCCTGTATGGCGCAACGGCGGGTGTGTCGGTTCCCAAGCTTTATGCAGCGGCGCTGTTTCCCGGCCTGATGTTGGCTAGCTTTTACATGGTCTATGTCCTTGTCCGCTGCATGATGAACCCGTCACTGGCACCCAAGCTGCCCGTCGAGCAGCGCGAGGTGCTGGGCTTTGACTTCGACCGGGACAAGGGATTTCTCATCAAGTATCTGATCGTTGCCGTGCTTGCCTTCCCGGCGATCTATGTTGGCGTGCTATTCCTCGAATGGTTTCTCAACAGCTTCCGTGGGCTGTTCACGCCTGTTGGTGCGCGCGTGCGCCCAATCGACTACAATGTGCCCAACGCCTTGGGTTACATCGTCGCTGCGGGTGGTGTCGCGGGTCTCGCCATGCTGTTTCTGCTTGGCAAGAAGGTGTTCGTAGCGCTGGCTTCGAGCTTCTTTCCGCTGACCTTGCTGATCATGTCGGTGCTTGGCGCAATCTTCTTCGGCATCGCCACGCCAACCGAGGCTGCCGCCATCGGCACGCTGGGAGCACTGATCCTCGCCGCCGCCTACCGCTCGCTGAGCTTCCAGAAGCTGAAGGAGAGCGTGTTCCTCACCGGGCGTACCTCGGCCATGGTGTGCTGGCTCTTCGTCGGCTCGTTCATCTTCTCGTCGATCTTCGCTTATCTCGGCGGTCATGAGCCGATCCGCTCGCTTGTCGCTTGGGTAAACCCGTCACCGACAGTCTTCCTGATCCTGACACAGGTGATCATCTTCGTGCTCGGATGGCCGCTGGAATGGACCGAAATCATCGTGATCTTCGTGCCGATCTTCCTGCCGCTGCTGCAGCAGTTCAACATTGATCCGGTGTTCTTCGGCATCCTGATTGCGTTGAATATCCAGACCTCGTTCCTGTCGCCGCCGGTGGCCATGGCCCCGTTCTATCTCAAAGGTGTTGCGCCCAAGCATGTCTCGATCAACGAGATTTTCGCAGGCGTGATGCCCTTCCTCTGGATCGTGCTGCTGGCGATGATCACGGTCTACATCTTCCCGCAAATCATCCTGTGGCTGCCGAATTACCTTTACTGATCGGCACGGTGTCAGTCCCTTTCGACCGAGCGCAAGTGGCGCGCGTCAGGTAGGGTGACGTAGGCCCTTGTCGCGCTATGGGGATAAGCGTGCCCCGTTTCCGGTTTCACATCTGCGTCATTAAGTCGTTGTGAAAACTTCATGCTCAGCGAGCATTCCGACCCTCGAAGCATAAACGCATCGGGGTCAGAATGCTTGGGATTGTCCTCAACGACATCCAGAAATCGTTCGGGACGACAGTGGTTCTGCGCGGCGTCTCATTGTCGGTCGCGCAAGGCGAGTTCCTGTCGCTTGTCGGTCCGTCCGGTTGCGGCAAGACAACCCTGATGCGGATCATTGCTGGCCTCGAACCTGTCAGCAGTGGAACAGTCCAGATCGCGGGAGTGGATGTCACCGCGCTGCGTGCAGCTGACCGCGATGTGGCCATGGTGTTCCAGAACTATGCGCTTTATCCGCATCTGACTGTGCGCCAGAACATTGGTGTGCCGCTGATGATGCGTCGGCTGACCGCGGCGGAGCGCATTCCGCTGATCGGCGGCTTTCTGCCCGGCGTGGCCGACAAGCGCCGCGTCATCAACGCCGATGTGGTCAGCGCTGCCGACATGCTCGGCATCGGCAAGCTTCTGGAGCGCAAGCCTGCGCAACTTTCGGGCGGCCAGCGCCAGCGCGTGGCACTTGGGCGGGCCATTGTCCGCCACCCGCAAGCCTTTCTGATGGACGAGCCCTTGTCCAACCTCGATGCGGCACTGCGCGTCACCACACGCTCGGAAATCGTTGCACTTCACAGGCGTGTTGGCGCGTCCACTGTCTATGTCACCCATGACCAGTCTGAAGCCATGACGATGTCGGACCGGGTTGCCGTGATGATGGACGGACAGATCCTGCAGGTCGGAACGCCCGAAGACATTTACACCAATCCGCAGGATTTGCGTGTGGCGCGCTTCATCGGCTCGCCCTCGATCAATGTCATGGCGGCGGAGGTGAACCTTGAAGGTCATGTGATGGTTGGCGGACTGGCTGTCGGGCTTGGTGCGCAGCAATCCGGCCCGGCGCTGATGGCGATCCGCCCCGAGGACATGACGCCTGATACGTCAGGCATTGCCGCGCGTGTCGAGCATCTCGAGTATCTGGGCGAGAGCCTGCTGGTCCATGCGCGACTGCTGGATAGCGACGAGTTGATGATCTGCCGTTTGCCGCCGGAAATGCGCAGGCAGATGGCGCGCGGCGAGACAATACATCTGAGGCCTGACCCATCGAAGGCCCTGCTGTTCGATGGCGACGGGCGGCGGATCGCTGCTCAGGTGCGGGCACGGGAACATGCCCGTGGCTGACGTGATGATGCACGGTTCGGCCCCGACAGCCACAATGCCCAATCGCGCGCGCATCATGCGCAGCGATGCCGGCATTGCCTGGCTGCTGACCCTGCCGGCCATCCTCGCCTATCTCGCAATGATCCTGCTACCCTTGCTGGCGGTGCTGGCGCTGGCCTTCACCGACTATGAGTTCGGCTCGCGCGGATTTCGCTGGATCGGCTTCGGCAACTTTGCCGACATGCTGAGCGACCGCACCTTTGCCGCCTCGATCCGCAACACCGTGATCTACTGCCTGTTCGTTGCGCCGCTTTCCATCGGCATTGCACTCGGGCTGGCCGTCCTGATCGAGGCTGGCGCGCGCGGCCGGGCGTTCTGGCGGGCGGTGTTCTTCCTGCCGGTGGTATCGCTCACGGTGGCGATGGCGACGGCGTGGCAATATCTGTTGCATCCCAGCATCGGGCCTCTGAACGCAGTTCTGCGCATGGTGGGTGCTGGCACGCCCAACTGGCTCGGCTCATCGGATTGGGTGATCGTCTCGCTCGGCTTTATCGGCGTGTGGGAGAATGTCGGCTTCAACCTCGTGCTGTTCTTGGCAGGTCTGACGGCGATCCCGCGTGAACTCTACCATGCCTCGGAAATCGACGGCGCGCGCAGCGGATGGTCCAAGTTCTGGCTGGTAACCTGGCCGATGCTGGGTCCAACCATGCTGTTCGTCATCATCATCACCATGACGCGCTCGATCCGCGTCTTCGACACGGTGCAGACCCTGACGCAAGGCGGGCCGAACAACGCCTCCGAAGTGCTTCTGCGCACGATCTACCAGGAGGGATTTCACTATTTCAAATTCGGCTACTCCGCTGCGATCACGCTTGTCTTCCTCGCCATCGTGCTTGGCCTGATGCTGCTCCAGACCCGGTTGATCGACCGGCGCGTGCATTACGGGTGATGTGATGCAGAACAGCCCGTTGATCAACGATGTCCCATTGTTCAAGGATTTGCCTCGCCTGGCGCTGCTGGCGCTGGCGGCCTTCGTGGTGCTGGCCCCGTATATCTGGATGGTGGCGGTGTCGATGAAGCCGCAGGACGAGGTCTTCAAGGCCTCGCTGTCGCTCATCCCGCAGAAATGGGCACTGATCGAAAATTACGGCAAGGTGCTGAAGACGATCCCGATCTGGACCTATGTGGTCAACGGCCTGATTGTCTGTTTCGGCATCCTGTTTTTCCAGATCCTGTTTGCGGTACCGGCGGCTTACGCACTGGCCAAGCTGAATTTCAGGGGCCGCGAAGTGGTCTTTGGCTTCGTTATGCTGGGGCTACTCGTGCCTTACCAGACCACTGCCCTGCCGCTTTATCTTGGCATCCACCAACTCGGGCTGCTCAATAGCTACACGGCACTGATCGCGCCCTTTACCTGTTCGGTGTTCGCGATCTTCCTGTTCCGCCAGTTCTTCCGCGCCATTCCCGACGACCTGATCAATGCTGCCCGGATCGACGGCATGGGCGAGTTCTCTATCGTCTGGCGGGTGATCTTGCCAAATGCGGTCCCAGCCGCAACGGCTTTCGCGATCTTCTCGGTGGTGGCGCACTGGAACGATCTGTTCTGGCCGCTGATCGTCATCCAGAAGGGCGACCTTTACACGCCCGCCATGGGCATTCTCGCCTTCCGCTCGGTCGAAGCGGGCGAGGACTATGGCGCTCTGATGGCAGCCGCGCTGCTCGTGACTGCGCCGCTCGTGCTCGCGTTCCTGTTTGCCCAACGCCGTTTCATCGAAGGCATCACCATGACCGGGCTCAAGGGCTGAGTGCCGGTTTCAACCAGAAGGACCACCGACATGACCAATGACATCCTGAGCAAAGACCTGCGCATCAGCCGTCGCCACACCCTGACATTAATGGGCGGCGCAGCCGTCTCCGTCGCCATGCCTTCCGTTGTTCGCGCTCAAGCCGCCGAAATCCAGGTGCATTATTCGATGCCAGCGATCTTCAAGGAAGCGCAGGACGCGGTGATGGAGGCGTTCACGAAGAAGCACCCAGAGGTCAAGGCGACCTATGTCAACCCGACCCCGACCTATGAGGATGGCGCGCAACTGCTGCTGCGCAATGCCGCAACCAACTCCATGCCGGAAGTCTCGTTCCAGGGCCTCAACCGCCTGCGCATGTTCGCCGAACGCGGCGTTGCCGTTGATCTCGCGCCGTTGCTGGCGAAGGAAGGCGACCTTTCCAAGCTTGGCTACTCGCCTGCCATCCTTGGCCTTGGCTTTCATGCCAAGGTGCAATGTGGTCTGCCTTTCGCCACGTCGAACCCTATCAGCTATTACAACGCCACCTTGCTCAAGCGCGCAGGCCTTGATCCCGCAAAGTTCCCGACAACCTGGGATCAGGTGATTGCCGATGCGAAAAAAGTCCGCGCCTTCGGCGATGGCAATGACGGCATGTTCTTTCGCTGGCCGGGCGATGACTGGATGTTCTCGGCACTGCTTTACGGCCATGGCGGCCGCATGCTCAACGAAGCCGAGAGCGATGTTGCGTTCAATAGCGCGGAAGGCCTCGCCGCGCTCCGTCTGCTCGACCGGATGGTCAAGGAAGGCGGCATGCCGAACTTCGCTGGCACTGCCGACCTGCAGGCCTTCAGCGCCGGCAAGCTTGGCATGATGTTCCGCACCACCGCACAGGTGCGCTCGATCGCTGCTTCTGTCGGCAACAATTTCGAACTTGGCACCACGATCATGCCCTTGATCGATGCCGCCAAGGGCCGCCTGCCAACAGGTGGTGCCGGTGCGATGATCACCACCAAGGATCCGCGCAAGCTCGAAGCCGCATGGAAGTTCGTGAAGTTCGCAACGTCAGCCGAAGGCACGACGCTGATGGTCAAGAACACCGGCTATGTGCCGTGCAACCAGCTGGCCATCGATGACACGAGCTACCTCGCCGACTTCTACAAGGCCAACCCACTGTTCCAGGCTGCCACAAAGCAGGTCCATCTGATGGTGCCATGGTACGCCTTCCCCGGCCAGAACTCGGTGCGCGTCACGCAGGTGATGGTCGACAATCTCGCCCGCATCGTCGAGCAGAAGGCAACGCCCGAGGCCGTGCTGGCCGATATGGCGACCGAAGTGCGCAAGCTCATCCCACGCCAGGGCTGAGACGCACCTCAACACCACCTTGCGAGGCGTCCGGTATCCGGACGCCTCTGTCGCTTGTAGATTTTGGACTGAGATCATGATCACCCGCATCGCGCAGATATCCGACACACACCTGTCGCCGGCCAAACCCTATTTTCGCAGCAACTTTGATCTCGTTGCGGAGCATCTGCGCGGCAATGCACCAGACATTGTCATCAATACCGGCGATCTGGCACTGGATGGGGCAGACCATGAGGCTGATCTTGTGGAGGCGCGCGCCGCCCATGCCGGGCTTGGGCTGGAATGCCATATGCTGCCCGGCAACCACGATGTCGGCGATCATCTTGACGTTGCCCGTCGCCAGCCCGTCAATGCGGAGCGGCTTGCCCGCTACAAAGGAATCTTCGGGCCTGATGTCTGGAGCCTTGATATTCCGGGCTGGCGGCTGGTTGGCCTCAATGCGCTGACACTCGGGCTCGCGCTTGATGACGGCAGGCAGGACGACCTCATCAGGGATGCTGTCGCAACTCTTGGAGGCCGGTCGCTGGCCATTTTCATGCACAAGCCGCTGGCGGATATCTCATATGACGAGGACCTGATGAGCAACCGCTTCATGACGGCGAGCCCGAGGCGGCATCTGGCTGGCCTGCTTGGCGGTGTGGTGCCAGCTCTCGTCTGTTGCGGCCATGTGCATCAATACCGGGATAGCCTGATCGGCGGCAGCCGCCACATCTGGGCACCGGCAACCTCGTTCGTGCTGAGTGATCCGTGGCAACCCGGCTATGGTGCAAAAATGGTTGGTTACCTCAGCCATGAGTTCCACGTCGATGGGCAGCACCAGCATCAGGTCGTGGGCGTGCGCAACATCGTGCATCACGATCTCATCAACTTTCCTGAAGCCTACGGTGATGTGAAAGCCTGGGGACCGGGCAACGCCTAGTTCAGCCCCGACAGTGGCGGAAAACCGCCACCCACTTTCGAGCGCAAGGCTGTCACAGCCGGTCCGTTCGGAGAACTCCGTGGAATGGTCAGCGCTTTGTTGACAGCACGGGCCAGAACCTTATGGATATTGGGTATTCCAAGGGGCGCATCGGGTGGATCTTCCCGGAGCTGAGACGGCGTTGTGCCGGACCCTTCTGAACCTGATCCGGGTCATGCCGGCGGAGGGATGGATGCCAACCGAAACGACATTACCATTGCGCGCGGCGCTGTCGCGTCTGCGCGAGAGGCGACCGCTGGTCCACAACATCACCAATTTCGTGGTGATGAACTGGACTGCCAATGTGCTGCTCGCCCTGGGGGCTTCGCCAGTCATGGCGCATGCGCCAGAGGAGGTCGAGGATTTCGCTGCCATGGCCGGGGCGCTGGTCGTCAATATCGGGACGCTGGATGCCCCGTTCATCAATGCGATGACGGTCGCGGCGAAGCGTGCAGCCACGCAGACCGTGCCCTGGATTCTCGATCCGGTGGGCGTGGGTGCCACACAGTATCGCTCCGAAACAGCGATGAAGCTGATGGAGTATCAGCCAACCATCCTGCGCGGAAATGCCGGGGAAATATTGGCACTTGGCGGCAAGACTGATGGCGCTTCCAAGGGGGTGGATTCGCTCGCCGGAAGTGACGCCGCCGTTGACGCCGCAAAGCGGCTGGCGGCAAGGACTGGTTCCGTGGTTGTCGTCACCGGAGCTACCGATTACGTAGTTGCGGCTGACCGGATCGCCAGTGTGGACGGCGGGCATGCCATGAGCCAGCAAGTGACGGGGACGGGTTGCGCCACAACTGCGGTCATTGGCGCGTTTCTCGCCATTGCGCCGGCGTTTGATGCAGCTTTGCATGGTTTGTCCGTGATGAAGCGTGCGGCAGCCCGCGCTGCCGGTCAGGCCACCGGCCCGGGCAGTTTCGCGGTGCACCTGCTTGACGCCATCGCAGCCGACACGGGTGAAGCGTGATGCGGGTCGTAGCTGATCTCAGCCTGTATTATGTCACGGACACGCCGTTATCGTCGGGTCGCGGCCTTGTCGAAACCGCGCTGGCTGCGGTGCGTGGCGGTGCGACACTGGTCCAGCTGCGTGATCCGGTCGCCAAGGCTGGAGAACTGGTGCGCATGGGGCGGGCCTTGAAGGCCGCGCTCGACGCAGCAGGTGTGCCGCTGATCATCAATGATCGCCCGGATATCGCGCTCGCGATTGGCGCGGCAGGCGTTCACGTTGGTCAGGACGACATGCCGCCAGACATGGTGCGCGCGCTGCTTGGACCAGATGCAATCATTGGGCTGTCGGTGACGAATGTTGTGCAAATGCAGCACGTGCCGTGGGGGTTGATCGACCATGTTGGCGTGGGGCCGGTCATCTCGAAAGGTGTCAAACCGGATGCGGCGGAACCGATGGGGCTCAACGGCCTCCGCGCCTGCGTGAATGCCTCGCATAAACCGATCGTGGCGATCGGCGGCATTGGCCTGAAAAATGCGGCTGCCTGCATCGCTGCAGGGGCTGATGGCGTGGCCGTGGTCGCGGCTCTCGCGGGTGCGGATGATCCGGAAGCGGCAGCGCGAGCGCTGCGTGCCATGATCGACGAAGCCCTTGCATACCGGAGTGGTAAAGCCTCCGCTTTCAACCCCGCTTGATACGCACCAGCGTGAACACCCTGAACGGCGTGATCTTGCGGCGCTCTACGATGGTCATGTCACCTCTTGCCTCGGCCCAGTCGGAAATTCGCGCGAACGGAAACTCCGGGCGCAGGCCGAGTGGGCGCGCCATCTTGGCCAGACCGTCTTCGAGTTTCGCCGCAAGGCCACGCTCTGAATAGAAGTGGTTCACAAGGATGATCTCGCCGCCTGGCGCGAGGACCCGGTAACACTCGTCGAGCACCTTCTCCGGGTTTGCCACGAGGGTTATGACAAACTGCGCAACCACAGCATCAAAAGCGCGGTCGGGAAAGGTCAGTTGCTCCGCATCCATGACGTTGAGGTCCATGACCCACGGAAAACGCCCTGTCGCCTGACGGGCGCGCGCTCTTGCGATCATCTGTTCTGAAATGTCGATGCCGGTCACGGACTGGCGCTCGTTGTAATCGGAAAACGACAGGCCGGTACCGACTCCGATTTCGAGGATGTGAGGACCGACCTTTTTGGCCGCACCTGTCGCCGCGCGGCGCGCATTCAGGAATACCGGTCCACAGAGCACGTCATAAAGTGGAGCCCAGCGGGCATAGGCACGTTCAACGGTCGAACGATCAAGGTCGGCGAGCATGAGGCGTTCCTGTCCTTTTGTTGAGCTTGGCCTAGCTGCGTTGCGTGACAGTTATGCGAAACGGGGAGCCCGAGCATGCGGCTGTCAAAAAACTGAGACATAAATCACGCAATCAGGATGGAGGTTCAACGAGCGATTCCGGTGACTCATGAACAATTACCGCGCCATCTTCATTTCCGATGTGCATCTTGGCACCCGCACTGCCCAGGTGGATGCGCTGCTTGATTTCCTGAAGTTTGCAGAAGCAGACGTGATTTATCTCGTTGGTGACATCATTGACGGCTGGCGGCTCAAGAAGAGCTGGTACTGGCCACAGAGCCACAACGACCTGGTTCAGAAGCTGCTGCGCAAGGCACGCAAGGGCTGTCGCATCGTTTTCGTGCCAGGCAATCACGATGAGTTCCTGCGTGATTTTCTGGAAAGTCCGGTGGGTGGCGTGGAAATCGCTGACCGGATCATCCACGAAGGCCTCGATGGCAAGCGTTATCTCGTCATTCATGGCGACCAGTTCGATGCGGTTGTGATGCACGCAAAATGGCTCGCCTTCGTCGGCGACTGGGCCTACGAAATCGCGTTGTTCATGAATGGACGCATCAACTTCGTGCGCCGAAGGCTCGGCCTGACATATTGGTCGTTCTCCGCCTGGGCCAAACACAGCGTCAAGAAGGCGGTGAATTTCATCGGTGCGTTTGAGGAAACACTGGCTGGCGAAGCGCGCCGTCAGAGTGCGGATGGGGTGATCTGCGGCCATATCCACCATGCCGCGATCAGGGATATTGGCGGTATCGTCTACATGAACTGCGGCGACTGGGTGGAGAGCGCAACGGCATTGGTGGAGCGGCAGGATGGCGTTTTCGAAATCATCCGATGGAACGCCAGCAAGGAAGCTCTGATCGAAGGCGATGCCAGCTCTTCGACTGTCGAGGTTGAACTTTCACGGAAGTCCGAGCCACTGGCGGCGTGAGGGGCAGCGGATGAAAATTCTGATTGCAACGGATGCCTGGGAGCCACAAGTCAACGGCGTCGTGCGGACCTTGCAGGCGACAACACTGGAGCTTCAGCGCCGCGGCCATATAGTCAAGATCATACAGCCGGGCGATTTCCAGACCTTCGCCATGCCTACCTATCCAGACATACGGCTTGCGGTCGCCACCGCGGGGGCAATGCGGACAACTCTGTTGCAATTGCAGCCAGACGCCATTCACATTGCGACAGAAGGCCCGATCGGTTGGGCGATGCGCCATGCCTGCCTGTCGCTCAGGCTGCGCTTCTCGACAAGTTATCATACCCGTTTCCCGGAATACATCAGCGCCCGCGTGCCTGTTCCGGAGTGGATGACCTACGCCATGCTTCGCTATTTTCACGCGCCAGCCGCGCAGGTGATGGTGTCGACGGCGAGCATGCGGGCGGAGCTGACCACGCATGGTTTTGGCAATCTGGTGCATTGGCCGCGTGGTGTGGACACGAACCTGTTCAGGCCCGATCATCCGTCGATACTCGATCTGCCGCGCCCGATTTTCCTTTCGGTCTGCAGGGTTGCAGTGGAAAAAAACCTGGAGGCATTTCTGAGCCTCGAGCTGCCGGGATCGAAAGTGGTCGTGGGCGAAGGCCCGCAAGCCGAGGAGCTCAGGGCGCGGTTTGCCGATGCCCATTTCATTGGGTTGAAGCAGGGCGCGGAGTTGGCTGCCATCTATGCTTCGTCTGATGTCTTTGTCTTTCCCAGTCGTACCGATACCTATGGCATCGTCCTGCTCGAGGCTGCAGCATCCGGGTTGCCAAGCGCGGCCTTCCCGGTTTCCGGCCCGCTCGATGTGGTCGGAGATACCGGCGTTGCGGCCCTCGACCATGATTTACGCCGGGCATGCATGACCGCGCTACTTATCTCACGTGAGCGCTGCCGCGCTTTCGCGCTGACAACGTCATGGCCTGCAGCGACGGATGCTTTTGAAAACAACCTCGTGGTGAATGACAGGGGACGGCTGCACAGCGCTGCCTGACATACTGCCTGTCATGTAACTTTCATCATCGCTGCTTGGTGATTGTGCAGCGGAATCTTTGATCGCCTGCGGCAGCACAGCTGCTGTTGAGGGACGAAGCTTTCCGGACGGCCCTTCTGGTCACGACGGTTGTCCGCTCCGGCATCATGGCCACCGGTCTCACCAAGCACGTTGCCCTCTACCTCTAAGCCGACTGCATTTCGGCCAGCGCCGCGCTCGCAATCCGGTTGGCGCAATCTGGCTGGACGTGGCCATTCCCGAGCCGGATCCGTCGGTGGATGTTCATCCGGTGACATCGAAATTGCATCGAACTGTCATCGAAACGTCGCGCGCTCTCGCTAGGCGTCTGCGTGTCTTTAGAGGAGCCCTGTATGCTTGAACTTCGAAATGTAAATCGTGATTTCGGGTCCAAGCGCGCAGTCGACGACGTCAGTCTTGATATCGGAAAAGGCAGTTTTGTCGGGGTAATTGGGCGTTCTGGTGCCGGCAAATCCACTTTGCTTCGGATGATCAATCGCCTTCAGGATGTCTCTTCGGGTTCCATCCGCTGGAATGGCGAGGATGTAACGACGCTGAAAGGTCAGGCCCTTCGCGACTGGCGTGCCTCCTGCGCCATGGTGTTCCAGCAGTTCAACATTGTCGGTCGCCTCGATGTAATGACCAACGTGCTGATGGGCCGTCTCAACCACACTTCCCAGATGCGTTCGCTGCTCAAGATGTGGTCGCCGGACGACCGCGCGATCGCCGTTTCGGCTCTCGAACAATTCGACATCACGGCACTTGCGGGTCAGCGCGCTGAATCGCTCTCGGGCGGCCAACAGCAGCGTGTTGCCATCGCGCGCGCGCTCGTTCAGGAGCCAGAAATCGTATTGGCGGACGAGCCGATCGCGTCGCTTGACCCGCGCAACACCAAGGTGGTGATGGACGCACTGCAGCGCCTCAACAGGCACTTCGGTATCACTGTGATCTGCAACCTTCACGACCTCGACCTTGCCAAGGAATACTGCGGTCGGCTCATCGGCATGGCACAGGGCAAGGTAGTGTTCGACGGCGCTCCAGACGAATTGACCGAAAGCGTCGCGCGCGAACTCTACGGCCTTGAAGCCGGAGAGGCGATGACGATCTTGCCGCCGATGCCCGTTGGCGGTGCCTATCAGCCCCTCCCGGCTGTCGCCTGAGACCGGCCAATAC
Organism: Allobosea sp.; assembly: GCA_051648385.1. Taxonomy (GTDB): domain Bacteria; phylum Pseudomonadota; class Alphaproteobacteria; order Rhizobiales; family Beijerinckiaceae; genus Allobosea. The sequence goes on along the minus strand of JBOFFB010000279.1, from coordinate 13,835 downwards.
CGGAACACATCATTCCCGAAGCCAACCGTCATTCTCTGGAGTTTACCTCATGACCCTGACCCGCCGTGTTGCACTTGGTGTTGTCGCAGGCTTTGCACTCGCTGCCACCTCGACTGCCGCTTTCGCCCAGGATTGGCGCACACGCTTTCCTGAGATCGTCTTTGCTGCCGTTCCTGCAGAAAATGCCTCCGGCACGCTCGAAAAGCACAAAGGCTTCGTCGAGTACATGACCCGTGAGCTTGGTGTTAAGGTCGTTATCCGTATTGCCAGCGACTACGCTGCGGTGATCGAGGGCCAGCGCGCTGGAAGCATTCATTTCGCTGAGCATGGGCCTTCGTCCTATGTCCGCGCCTACACGGTCACAAACGGCGGAGTTGAGGCATTCGCGACCCCACTCGATGCTGCTGGCAACACCGGATACTTCTCGGTTGCTTACGCAAAGACCTCGGCTGCCGGTGCAAAACTCGAAGATTTCAAAGGTAAGAACCTTTGTCTCGTCGACCCAAACTCGGCATCTGGCTTCAATGTGCCGATGTTCGGGATGAACAAAGCCGGTATCGAACCCGCCAAATTCTTCGGCAAGGTGGTGAATGCTGGCAGCCACGAGAACGCAATCATGGCTGTGCAGCAGGGCACTTGCGATGTGGCCTTCAACTGGTGGAATTCGGACGACGATTCAAACCTTCAGCGCATGGGCAGCAAGGGCATGGTGAAGCCAGCTGACTTCAAGGTCATTTTCAAGTCCGACAAAATCGCCGGCTACCCCTACGTGCTGACCGCATCGCTTCCGGTCGAACTCAAGACTGCAATCAAGAAGGCCTTCTTCGACATGCCAACCAAGGACAAGGCAGCGTTCGACATGATGTTCGCAGGCAAGTCGAAGGGAATCGTCCCGACGTCGCATGACGATTTCAAGTCGACCATTGACCTTCAGAAGTTTGTCGACGATCTGCGTAAGAAATCGTCCTGACATCCTTCAGTGGGGTAGGCGACGTTCGCACTATAACGTCAACTACCCCATTTTACAGATCATAAGCCTCAAGCAGGCGATATTACCGTCAACCTTTGGCAGTTCACTGACTGGCCAGAAACTCAGGAGAATAGTGATGTTCAACCGCCGCATCATGCTTGGCTTCGCCGCTGGCGCTGCCATTGTCGCAAGCACAACGGGCGCCTTTGCCCAGGACTGGAAAGCCAAGTATCCCGAACTCGTTTTTGCTGTCGTGCCTGCAGAAAATTCTTCTGGTGTGACCGAGCGCTACGGCATGCTGATGGAATATCTGGCCAAGGAACTTGGCGTGAAGGTCACGCTGCGCATTGCAGCCGACTATGCCGCCGTCATCGAAGGCCACAAGGCTGGCAACATCCACGTCGGTGAGCATGGTCCATCGTCATATGTCCGTGCCTGGACAGTGACTGCTGGTGGCGTTGAGCCCTTCGCCAGCCCGCTCGACGCAAATGGCGTGACCGGCTACTACTCAGTGGCCTATGCCAAGAACACCGTTGTTGGTGCCAAGCTCGAAGATTTCAAAGGAAAGAACCTTTGTCTCGTCGATCCGAACTCGACGTCCGGCAACAATGTGCCACTGTATTCGATGTCGAAGTCTGGCATAGAGCCAGACAAGTTCTTCGCCAAGGTCGTCAATGCAGGTAGCCACGAAAACGCGGTGATGGCAGTTCAGCAGGGCACCTGCGATGTCGCCTTCAACTGGTGGAACTCAGAGAACGATTCGAACCTGACCCGCATGGTCAACAAGGGCATGGTCAAAAAGGAAGATTTCAAGGTCGTTTTCAAGTCCGAGAGAATTCCTGGTTCCCCATACATTTATCTGACCTCGATGCCCGTTGAACTGCGTGCCGCTATCAAGAAGGCCATCATGGACCTTCCGACCAAGGCGAAGCCGGTCCTTGACAAGCTGACCGACGGCAAGTCGCCCGGTTTCGGCGAGATGAAGCATTCCGATTATCAGGTGACCATCGAACTCCAGAAGTTCGTTGACGATCTCCGCAAGAAGCGCGGCTCCTGAGTACGCTTGCCATGAAGGGTGTCGTCCGACCTGCGACGACACCCGCTCCCTCGCCGTCCAGCCAACCGCTCCAACCTTGGATATCCGACATGAAACCCACACGTCGTCTCACCCTCGGTCTGGCTTTTGCTGCATCGCTGGCTGTTCCTTTCGTGATGACAAGTCATGCCAACGCCCAAGCTGCGCTGTCAGAGCTTGTCTTCGCTGTGATCCCTTCGGAAAATTCTGAAGGGGTCGTCAACCGTTTTACGCCATTTACCGAGTATCTGACACGGGAATTGGGGGTTAAAGTCACCCTTCGCGTCGCCTCTGACTACGCGGCAGTGATCGAAGGCCAGAAGGCTGGCAACATTCATATTGCTGCCTACGGCCCCGCCGCGTTTGCACGCGCACTTGCCATCAATTCGCCGGTCGAAGCGTTCGCGCAGGGCGTGAACATCGACGGCACGCGCGGATATTATTCGGTGTTTTACGCACGCACCAACAGCGCGGTCACCTCGATCGAGGATGCCAAGGGCAAGAACATTTGTCTGGTTGACCCCAATTCTGCCTCCGGAAACCAGGTGCCACGTTTCGCGCTCAGCAAGAGGGGCATCGAGGTCGAGAGCTATTTCGGCAAGGTGGTCTACACGGGCAGCCACGAGAATGCAGTGCTGGGTTTGCAGCAGGGAACGTGTGATGTCGCCGCGAACTGGTGGAACAACGACATCCGCTCGAACCTGAAGCGCATGGCAGAAAAGGGGATGGCCAAGGAGGCGGATTTCCGGATCATCTATCGTTCTGACATCATCCCGAACTCGCCTGTGGCCTATCTGAAGTCGTTGCCAGACGACATGAAGGCGAAAATACGGGGTGCTTTTCTCGAGATCGGCGCGCGTGGACCGGATGTCTGGAAGCGTATTTCCGATGGCACGTCGCTGCCTTGGCAGGGTGCCGACAATGACACTTTCAAGACGATGATCGAACTCAACAAGTTCGTGGATGATCTTCGCAAGAAGCGTGGTTCGTGAGCTTCTGCAACTTCATTCCGAGGTCTAAGGCTCCAAAAAGCCCACGACAATCGCGTGCCACTGGCTCGTACCACCAAGTGAGAACAATATGGCCAGTGCTGTACCCGTTTTGCCCGATGAGCAATTGTCGCGCCTGTCTGCCGCCTACCGCGCCGAGCAGGCTGCCAAGCGTCAGACAACCATCATGGGCGTGGCCGTGCTCGCCGCTTGCACCATCCTCGCTGCCTGGGTTGCCGAAGTGGACATCGGCAAGTTCACGGCGAACGCGCACCGGTTTACCAGCTATATCGGCCGCATCTTCTATCTCGATAACGGCCAGATCGTTTTCACCGATATGGCTGAGTGGTTCTGGGGCCTCGGCAAATGGACCCGGTTGATTCTGGATACGTTGCTGATCGCGTATCTCGGTACGTTGCTTGGTGTTATCGGCGCATTTTTCCTGTGTTTCGCGGCATCGGTTAACTTGGCGACCAACCCGACCCAGCGCTTTGCGGCGCGCCGCTTCCTTGAATTCTGCCGGACTGTGCCGGAAATCGTTTTCGCGCTGATCTTTGTCGTTGCGTTCGGCCTTGGGCCGGTGCCCGGAGTGCTGGCGATCATGATCCACACCGTCGGCGCGCTCGGCAAGCTGTTTGCGGAAGTTGTCGAGAACATCGACATGAAGCCGGTCGAAGGGGCGGTCGCCAGCGGGGCGACGCGCTGGCAGGCGATCCGCTATGCGGTGGTCCCGCAGGTTTTGTCCAACTTCGCGAGCTACGGGCTGCTGCGCTTCGAAATTAATGTGCGCGGCGCGTCGGTTATGGGCTTTGTCGGTGCTGGCGGCATCGGTCAGGATCTGATCGAGTCGATCCGTAAGTTCTACTATTCCGACGTCTCAGCAATTCTCCTACTGATCATCGCCACCGTGATGATCATCGATATGGTCACCGAGCGCATTCGCCACAATCTGGTGACAATGGACCACGGCAAGTGAGGAACGACATGACCGCACAAAGCCGCAAGCGCACTTTGTTCCCCGATCAGTCCGATGTGAAGGCACGCCACGGCGCTCTGATCGCCGGGTCGCGGCGCAACTCCCTGATCACCATGGCTGTTGTGGCCGGAATCGTCGGGCTCGCACTTTTCGCGATCCTGAGGCTCGAATTCTCGTTTGCTCGACTGGGCTCCGGCATCGTCCAGCTCGGCACCTTCCTCAGCCTGATGATACCGCCTTCGCCGGGCGGGCAATTGTCGGCATTGCTCAAGGCGCTCGCGGAAACCGTGGCGATTGCCTTTCTGGGGACGCTGCTTGCTGCCATCATCTCGATTCCGCTTGGCTTCCTGGCAGCGCGCAATGTGATGACCAACCGGATCGTGCAGTTCTTCAGTCGCCGCGTGTCTGACTCGATCCGCGGCGTCGACACGCTGATCTGGGCGCTGATCTGGATCAATGTGGTCGGCCTTGGTCCGTTTGCAGGCGTCCTTGCGATCATGACGAGTGACATCGGCTCGTTCTCGAAACTCTATTCCGAGGCCATCGAAGCCGTGGATCGCCGGCCCAGCGAGGGCGTGGTCTCGACCGGGGGCTCGCGTTGGCATGCAATCCGCTTCGGTATCGTGCCGCAAGTCATGCCGGTCCTGCTCAGCCAGATCCTGTACTATTTCGAATCGAACACGCGCTCAGCGACCATCATCGGAATCGTTGGTGCCGGCGGCATCGGTCTTTATCTCGCCGAGATGATCCGTACGTACGAATGGGACAAAGTGGCGTTCATCATCCTGATGATCCTGGTCACGGTCGCGGTGATCGACTTGATATCGTCGCGCCTGAGGCTTGCCATTGTTGGTGAAAGGACTGGCAGGCTGTGAATTCTGTCACATCCGTGTCATCTGCACTTGGCACCTCCGAAGCCATGTCGGATCGAACACCACCATCATCGGCCCGAAAGGGCGCACTTGCCCTTCTCGCACGAGCGACCGAGCTGGAACTCGTCGGCCCTGTGGCGCGGAACTGGCCCGAGCTTGCTGTCCGCGAACTGAAGAAGCCCGAGATCGGGCTTGCCATGCTGCGCGGCCGGATGGGTGGTGACGGCGCTGCGTTCAATCTTGGTGAAGCGACCGTGACCCGCTGCGTGGTAGAACTTGCTGGTGGCCAGCGTGGTAATGGCCAGATGCTGGGCCGCAACCAGAAACTGGCGCGTCTCGCCGCCATCGCAGATGCGCTCTGGCAGGTCGAGGCTGAGCGCGCCGTGGTCGAGCGCGAAATCCTCGAGCCGATCCGCAATCGTCTGGTCAGCGAGAAAGCCAAGGCCAAGGCCGAGACGGCAGCGACACGGGTCGATTTCTTCACGCTGGTACGGGGAGATACCTGAGATGACGATGACTGCGTCCCGCTTGCTCGCGCCCGGCTTTGCCGATCCGGTTTTTGACAGCCAATCCGCCTTTCGTGGCGTGATGGAGGCGCTGGCCAGCCCGGGGCGTACCCGTCCGTCAGGTGTCGAGATGCCTGCGGAGGTCCCGCTGCTGCCATCAGCCGCCGCCATCATCCTGGCAATGTGCGATTTCGAGACGACCCTTTATCTGTCGCCGCATGTTGCGGGTTTACCAGGCGCAGCCGAGTTTCTGCGTTTTCACAGTGGTGCACAACTGGTGCCGGAGCCGTCGCGTGCGGCATTTGCGGTGCTGGATCTTGCCCATGACCCACTTGATCTGGGGAGCTTTGCCCAAGGCACCGCCGAATATCCTGACCGGTCGACAACCATCATCGCCTGCTGCGCCAGTGTCGAGAGCGGTGTCGCAGTGACCATCTCTGGTCCCGGCATCGCGAAGGTTTCGGAATTGCGCGTTGCCTCGTTGCCCGCTGGTTTCGCTGCGCAGTGGGCTGCCAATCGTGCCGGTTTCCCGCTCGGTGTTGATATCGTTTTCGCCGCGCCTGACCGGATCGTCGGCCTGCCACGCAGCACGCGCATCGTCGGGGAGGCTGTCTGATGTATGTCGCGGTCAAGGGCGGCGAGCGTGCCATCGCCAATGCACACAGGCTTCTGGCCGACAAGCGTCGCGGCAACAAAGCCGTGCCGGAACTTGGGGTTGACCAGATCGACGAACAACTCTCGCTTGCCGTTGACCGGGTCATGACCGAGGGCTCGCTTTACGACCGCAAGCTGGCCGCACTCGCCATCAAGCAGGCGCGCGGCGACCTGATCGAGGCCATCTTCCTCGTGCGTGCCTACCGCACGACCTTGCCGCGTTTCGGCTTTTCGGAGCCGCTCGACACTGCCGTCATGCAGGTACGTCGCCGCATCTCGGCAACTTACAAGGATTTGCCAGGCGGGCAGGTGCTGGGGCCCACATTCGACTACACCCATCGGTTGATCGATTTCGCGCTGGAAAACGATGACGAAGGCGAGGCGCCTGCAACAGCGCCTGCAAGTGATGACGAGCGCATGCTGCGTGTCACTGACATCATTGGTGCCGAGGACATGATCGAGGCGAACCCTGCGCCTGCGGACGGCCAGCCCGTCGGTGACCTGACGCGCGATCCGCTCGGTTTTCCCGCCGATCGTGACCTGCGCCTGCAGAACCTTGCGCGTGGCGACGAGGGTTTTTTGCTGGCGCTTGGCTATTCGACGCAGCGCGGCTATGGCCGCACCCACCCGTTTGTCGGCGAAGTCCGCATGGGTGAGGTCGAGGTCGAGATGCTGAACGAGGACCTCGGCTTTGCGGTGTCGCTCGGCGATATCACCGTCACCGAATGCCAGATGGTCAACCAGTTCAAGGGCTCGTTGACTGAGTTGCCCCGGTTCACGCGTGGCTACGGGCTCGGGTTCGGTCATTGCGAGCGCAAGGCCATGTCGATGGCGCTGGTTGACCGCGCGCTGCGGGCCGACGAATTCGACGAGGAGCGCAAGGGCCCAGCACAGGATGAGGAGTTCGTGCTGTCGCATTCCGACAATGTTCAGGCGACCGGCTTCGTCGAACATCTCAAGCTGCCACACTATGTCGATTTCCAGGCTGAAATCGCCATGCTGCGCCAGATGCGTGACGAGGTTACCACCCGTCTTGCCGGGATGCAGCAGGCGGAGGCAGCAGAATGACCAGTTCCGCCATGAGCACACCTTATAATTTCGCCTATCTCGATGAGCAGACCAAGCGGATGATCCGCCGCGCCATCCTCAAGGCCATCGCCATTCCGGGCTACCAGGTGCCGTTCGCCAGCCGCGAGATGCCGATGCCCTATGGCTGGGGAACGGGTGGGGTTCAGGTCACGGCTGCGATCCTCGGGCCGGATGATGTGCTCAAGGTCATCGATCAGGGCGCTGACGACACCACCAACGCCGTCTCGATCCGCGCTTTTTTCGCCAAGACCGCGAATGTCGCCGTGACCACTGCAACTGCGGAGGCCACCATCATCCAGACCCGCCACCGCATTCCCGAGGCTGCCTTGAAGCGAGACCAGGTGCTGGTCTACCAGGTGCCGATCCCTGAACCATTGCGTTTCCTCGAGCCGCGCGAGACCGAAACCCGGACCATGCATGCGCTGTCCGAATACGGCCTGATGCACGTCAAGCTCTATGAAGACATCGCGCGCCATGGCCATATTGCCACTGCATACGACTACCCGGTCGAAGTTGCGGGCCGCTATGTGATGGATCCTTCGCCGATTCCCAAGTTCGACAATCCCAAGATGGATGACTGCCCGGCCTTGCAATTGTTTGGCGCGGGTCGCGAAAAGCGCATCTACGCCATCCCGCCGCACACCAAGGTGGTGTCGCTGGATTTCGAGGATCATCCCTTCGAGCGCAACAAGTTCAATGCGCCTTGTGCGCTCTGCGCCGCGACCGAGAGCTATCTCGACGAGGTGGTCACCGATGACCGGGGCGGGCGGATGTATGTCTGTTCCGATACCGACTATTGCGAGGACAGGCGTTCCAAGGGCCATCGCGGTGCGATGCTGGCTGATGTGCCTGAGAATACGCCATCGCGGGAGGCTGCGGAATGAGCGGTGCTGCCCACATACCTCTGCTCGAAGCTTGGTCGCTTTCGAAAAGCTATGGTGGCCGCCCGGCATGCCAGTTCGTTTCGTTGAGCGTCGACGCCGGCGAGGTTCTGGCCATCGTTGGAGAATCAGGTTCTGGCAAATCTACTTTGCTCAACCTGCTTTCGGGGCGGCTTGGGCCGGATTCCGGTTCGGTGCGCTATCGTATGCGCGATGGTGTCCTGCGTGATCTTGCGCAGATGTCCGAGGCGGAACGCAGGCTGCTAGCCCGTACCGATTGGGGTTTCGTGCATCAGGATGCAGCGCTAGGCCTGCGTATGAATGTCTCTGCCGGCGGCAATATCGGCGAACGGTTGATGGCCATCGGCGATCGCCATTATGGCAACATCCGCGATACGGCGGCTGGCTGGCTCACCCGCGTCGAAATCGGTGTCGACCGTATCGACGACAAACCAACGGCCTATTCGGGTGGCATGCGCCAGCGTTTGCAGATCGCACGCAATCTCGTCACCAGCCCACGCCTTGTGTTCATGGACGAGCCGACGGGCGGTCTGGATGTTTCGGTGCAGGCACGGCTGCTTGACCTCATTCGCGGACTGGTTGCGGACCTTGGACTTGCCGTGGTCCTTGTCACCCATGATCTTGCCGTGGCGCGTCTTCTGTCCCACCGCATCATCGTGATGAAGGACGGTCATGTGATCGAGAGTGGCCTGACTGACCGTGTGCTTGATGATCCGCAGGCTCCCTACACACAACTTCTGGTGTCTTCGGTGCTTGCGGCATGAGTTATCTTCCGAACCGAGTGGCTGTCAGCGTCGAGGACCTCGGCAAGAGCTTCACCTTGCACATGCATGGCGGCACGCGCCTGCCGGTCGTGTCGAATGTCGGCTTTGTCGTGCACGCGGGCGAATGCGTTGTCCTGGGTGGACCATCTGGCGCGGGCAAGTCGTCGATCCTGAAAATGCTCTACGGCAACTATCTTGCCGGCGATGGCCATATCCGGGTGCGTCATGGCATTGAGATGGTTGATATCGTCGGCGCGGAGCCGCGCACCATTCTTGATATCAGGCGGCGCACGCTGGGCTATGTCAGCCAGTTCCTGCGCGTCATTCCGCGTGTCCCGGCGCTCGAAATTGTCGCCGAACCCGCGATGGCGGGCGGCGTCACGCGCGCGGCGGCGCTGAGCCGCGCGGCTGGACTGTTGCAGGCTCTCAACCTGCCCGAGCGTCTCTGGAAACTGCCGCCCGCAACGTTCTCAGGCGGCGAACAGCAGCGCGTCAACATTGCGCGCGGGTTTGCAGGCGAGCACTCGATCCTCATTCTGGATGAGCCGACCGCATCGCTTGACGCTGCCAATCGCGAGGCGGTGATCGAACTGATGGCGCAGCGCAAGGCCAGCGGCACGGCCTTCGTCGGCATTTTCCATGACGAGGAGGTGCGTGCCCGGGTTGCAGACCGCGTCATCGACGTCTCTAGTTTTGCCGCGCGGGAAGCCGCATGAACGCCGAAGCCAAACTTGGTCTGCGTGCCACGCGCCTGTCGGCGGCGCCGCTGGTCCATCCGACGGCCAGCGTCAATGGCTGCACGATCGGGCGTTATACCGAGATTGCGGAACGTTGCACGGTGACTGACAGCAGCGTTGGCGATTATTCCTACATGATGCGCGAGTGCGAAGTCTGGACCGCGACGATCGGCAAGTTCGTGAACATGGCCAGTCATGTTCGGCTGAATGCGACAAACCACCCGATCTGGCGCGCCACGCTGCACCACTTCACTTATCGCGCAGCGGATTATTGGGAGGACGCTGCGCACGAAGATGAGTTTTTCGACTGGCGCCGTCAGAACGCTGTCACCATCGGTCACGATGTCTGGATCGGCCATGGCGCAACTGTGCTGCCGGGCGTCACCGTCGGCAATGGTGCGGTGATCGGCGCTGGCGCGGTTGTCTCGAAGGATGTCGCGCCTTACACGATTGTCGGCGGTGTTCCGGCACGCCTGATCCGTGAGCGCTTCGATGCCGCGACCGGCGTGCGGCTTGATCGTCTGGCCTGGTGGGACTGGAGCCATTCAGCACTCCGCGATGCGCTCGATGATTTCCGCGCTTTGCCCATCGATGAATTCCTGACCCGTTACGAGGCCCGCACATGAGCGATCTCCGGATACTCTCCAACGCCGAGATCGTCACCAGCGATGACCGTTTCCGTGGTTATGTCGTGATCGAGAACGGCCTCATCAGCGAGATCGGCAAAGGCACTGCGCCCGAGAAGGGCATCGATCTTGGCGGTGATTTTCTGCTGCCAGGCCTCGTCGAGATCCACACCGACAATCTCGAAGCGCATTTCATCCCGCGCCCGAAGGTGATGTGGCATGTCGACAGTGCGGTTCAGGCCTATGACGGGCAGATCGCGACATCTGGCATCACCACTGTGTTCGACAGCCTGCGCATCGGCACGGACGAACATGAGACGCGGGCGGAGTCGGTGACATCCACCACGATCCAGCTTGCCGAGGCCTTGGCGCGAGCGCGCGTCAGCGACACCTTGCGCGTCGATCATCGCACACACCTGCGCTGCGAAGTGCCCACGCTCGATGTCGTGGAGGCGCTGGGCGCTTACATGGCGCGTTTCCCGGTGGATCTCATCTCGCTGATGGATCACACGCCGGGCCAGCGCCAGTTCCGCGATATCGAGAAATATTTCATCTACTACGGCGGCCGGACCGGTAAATCGCCCGAAGAAGTGCAAGCGGTCGTCAAGCGGCGTCAACTCGTGGGCTCCGAGCGCGCGGCCATGTATCGGCCCATGGTGGTCGAGATTGCACACAAGGCAGGGATCGCCCTTGCCAGCCATGATGACACGACGCTCGAAGAGGTTCGCGAGTCTGTCGAGCAGAAAGTCAGCATCGCGGAGTTTCCAACGACGCTTGAGGCGGCCGAAGCCTCGCAGGGCGCAGGCATGGCGACGGTGATGGGTGCGCCCAATGTGGTGCGCGGCGGCTCACATTCGGGCAATGTCGCGGCGCGGGACCTGGCGGATGCCGGCTTGCTCGACATGCTGTCGTCGGACTATGTTCCTGCCAGCCTGCTGCTTGGGGCGTTTCATCTGGCGGATTGCAAGGGGCTTGATGGACTGCCGGGTGCCATCAACCTTGTCACACGAAACCCGGCGCGTGCGCTCGGGCTGGATGATCGCGGCGTGGTCGCTGTCGGCAAGCGTGCTGATCTGATCCGCGTCACAACGGTGTCTGGAACGCCGGTTGTCCGCACTGTCTGGCGCTGTGGCGAGCGCGTGGCGTGAGATGATGGAACATGATGCGCGGCATCTGGCGGTTGTGCCGACTGCTCCGGTCCTGAAGTCCGGCACGGGCATCTTCGTCGCCGTGGCTGGCCCGAGCGGTGCTGGCAAGGATAGCCTGATTGCGGGCGCGAGAGCTGCCTTTGCCAACGATGAACGGGTGGTGTTCGCGCGGCGTGTCATCACCAGGCCCGCCGATGCCAGTGAGCCTTACGAGAGTGCCACGCCGCTGGCATTTCGTTTGCGGGCGGAGAGTGGTGGCTTTGCCCTGTGGTGGTCGGCGAATGGGCTCGATTACGGCTTGCCGGCATCGTTGCTCGACGATTTCGAACGTGGCCATGTGATCGTCGCCAATGTTTCGCGTGACATGACAAGTGTGATCCGTGGCCGCTTTCCGCGGACACTCGTCGTGCATGTCACGGCGTCCGCCCAGACGCTGGCTGCGCGGCTGGAGCAACGCGGACGCGAGCCCGCTGACCAGCGTGAAGGCCGACTTGCCCGCGCCCTTCTGAAGGACCAGGCCGTCGAGGCGGATATCCGTATCGAGAATGACGGCGCGCTGGAGAACAGCATCGTCACGTTCGTCTCGGTGCTCAAGTCCGTCTTGCCGGCATAGCGACCGAACATGTCCCAACCACGCTATGCCATCTATCTTGCGCCGCCTTCGTGCACCCCTCTCTGGGAGTTTGGCTCTAGCGTATTGGGACATGATGCCGCCAGCGGGCAGGACGTTCACGGCTTTTCGCCTGACGGGATTGAGCCCGCAACCTGGCGCAGAATCACCATGCGACCGCGCTTGTATGGTTTCCACGCGACCCTGAAAGCGCCATTCCATCTGGCAGATGGTCAGTGCCGGGACGATCTTCAGGCTGAACTTTCCGCCTTTGCCGCCTCGCGCGATACCTTCGATCTGGGGCCACTGGCCGTCACCAGCATCGCGGACGATGGTGGTCATGGCTTTGCTGCGTTGACGCAAACGCTGCCCTCACCGGCGCTGGTTGAGCTTGAATTCGACACGGTTCGTGGGTTTGATCATTTTCGGGCACCGCTCACGCAGGCGGACCGAGCCAAGCGCAAGCCCGCGCATCTCAGCCCTCGCCAGCGTGAGGCTCTGGAGCAATTCGGCTACCCCTTCATCGGCCCGGATTACCGTTTTCACATGACATTGAGCGGTGACGTCGCCGACATCCACGAAATCGCCGACAGACTCGCCGATACCATGGCTAACAAAATTGGCACGGCGCGCCTGAATGTCGATGCGCTGGTGCTGTTCGAGCAGCCAGACAGCACGTCGAATTTCCGCATCATCCAGCGAGCTGCGCTGCGCGGCAACACTGACTCGCGCTGATCTCGCCATCATCTCCTGCCCTGCGCATGCCCGCGACGGCCAAATGCGAGCTGTCAAGATATGATAGTCAAGCGATAGAAATCTGAAAGATGTGGTGCGGACAGCGGGGGTCGAACCCGCACGGTTTAAGGCCGAGGGATTTTAAGTCCCTTGCGTCTACCAGTTTCGCCATGTCCGCCAGAGCCGATGCCCACTGTTCAGGCGTAGCGCAGGGCGTGCCGCCTGAAAAGGGTGTTTGACGCCGGGACTACAACAGCGACCGCATTGTCAGCGCCAGTTCGCGCGTTGCGGCGTAGTCCACCTTGCCGGAGCCGAGCACGGGGATGGTGGCCGTGACAAGGATGGCGCGCGGGATCCACAGTTCCGGGAAGCCCTGCGCCTGCGCTTCCTTGAGCAGTGCCTTGCGGTCTCCGCTTGGCTTCTCCGTCACCAGCACCAGTTGCTCGCCCTTTCTCGGGTCGGGCAGCGACACGACCACATGGTTGTGGCCGGGCCAGACCGACGAGACCATGCTTTCCACCGCTGCCAGCGAAATCATCTCGCCGCCGAGCTTGGCAAAGCGCTTGGCGCGGCCCTTGATGGTGATGAAGCCGCCCTCATCGAGATCGACGATGTCTCCCGTGTCGTGCCAGCCGCCTTCGGGCGCGACGATTTCGTTGGGCCGGTCTGCCAGCAGGTAACCCAGCATGATGTTTGGCCCCTGCACGTAAAGCCTGCCACCGGTATCGATGCCCTCGACCTTTTCAAGCTTCGACGTCACGCCCGGCAAAAGGCGGCCGACCGAGCCTGCTTTGGCGCCTACACCAAGCGTGTTGCAGGCCAGAACCGGTGCGCATTCCGTGCAGCCATAGCCCTCGCAGATGGTGGCACCGAAGGGCTCCCACATGCGACGCGTTTCGTCCTTCACGCGCTCCGCGCCTGCGATGACGATGCGCACGGTTTTGAGGTCGCCCTCGTCGCAAGCGCGGGCATAGCCCTGCAGGAACGTGTCGGTGCCGAACAGCACGGTGCAGCCCGTTTCGCCGATCAGCTTGGGAACCTGCTTGTAGTGCAGCGGCGTGGGGTACATCACCGTCTTCATGCCGTTGAGCAGCGGCATCAGTGTCGCAGCTGTCAGGCCGAACGAGTGGAACACCGGCAGCGGGTTCATCACCACATCATCAGCGGTCAGCATGCCATCGG
>JBOFFB010000278.1:0-6297 GCA_051648385.1 Allobosea sp. | reverse complement strand
AGGCAAGAATTCAGGGGTTATCGATGTCTGCACACTCAATGTCGCCTGCGCCAGCAACAGCGCCGTCCGTCGCCGACCTGCGCGGTGAGGCGAGCAGCGCCCCGCCCAGCGGCATCGTGGATGTCGTCAATCACGGGCGCACGAAGCCTGGGCTGATCCCACTCTGGGTGGGCGAGGGAGACTTGCCGACACCGGCCTTCATCACGGAAGCGGCGACGCGTTCGCTGGCGGCGGGTGAAACCTTCTACACCTACCAACGCGGCATCCCGGAGTTGCGCGAGGCTTTGGCGCGATATGATGCCCGCGTTTATGGCAAGCCTACGTCGCCGGAACGCTTCTTCGTCACGGGCTCTGGCATGCAGGCAGTTCAGATTGCCGTGAAAATGATCGCCGGACAAGGCGATGAGGTGCTGATCCCGACCCCAGCCTGGCCAAATTTCGGCGCAGCGATCGGCGTCAATGGCGCAAAAGCCGTCGATGTGCCGATGAGTTTCGGCAGCAACGGCGTGACACTTGATGTCGCCCGCCTTGCTGCCGCGATCACCCCGCGTACGCGAGCACTCGCCATCAATTCGCCTGCCAACCCGACGGGCTGGACGGCAACTGTTGAAGAACTGGCCGCCATTCTGGCACTGGCCAGGCAGCACGGACTGTGGATCATTGCCGACGAGATCTATGGGCGCTTTGTGTATGACGGTTCACTGCGCGCGCCATCTTTCAAGGATGTGATGCAGCCTGAAGACAAGGTCCTGTTCGTGCAGACCTTCTCCAAGAACTGGGCGATGACCGGCTGGCGCATAGGCTGGCTGGAGGCGCCGGCGCAGTTCGGACAAGTGATTGAAAACCTGATCCAGTATTCGACCTCCGGATCGCCCGTCTTCGTGCAGCGGGCGGCCATTGCAGCACTGGATCACGGCGATGGTTTTCTGTCGCACCAGATCGCGCGCGCTGCCAAGGGGCGTGACATTGTGGTGAGCGGGCTTCGCGCCACGGGCAAGGTTGAGGGTCCGGCACCTGTCGGCGCGTTCTATTACTTCTTCAAGGTCCAAGGCGTGACTGATTCTCGCGCGTTTGCCATCCGGCTTGTCGACGAGGCTAATGTCGGCCTGGCCCCGGGAGCGGCTTTTGGTGCTGGCGCTGATGCGGGCCTGAGACTGTGTTTTGCGCGCCGCCATGATGACCTCGAAGAAGCAGTCCGGCGGCTTCAGCAGGTTTTTCAATCCGTTTAAATTTTGAATTCCGCAAACGTTGGAGATGCTCGAAGATAACTTCTGTGACAAAAAGTGACAGATGGACTGGGCGCGCTTGCGTTTTGTTCCATATGTGTGACAATTCAATCGTTCTAAAGTTTTAAACGACAGCGTGGAATGTGCGAGATGCAGGCCGTGCGAAGGCCATCACTCTCCGAAGCCCGTCTCGAGAGCGTACTCGAAACGGCACCTGACGGCATCATCGTGATGGATGAGGCATCCCGGCTGCTTGTCTTCAACAAGGCCTGCGAGAAGCTCTTCGGCTATAATGCAGACGAGGTGTTTGGCGAAAACGTCAACATGCTCATGCCCCATGAACACCACGACACCCACGATCTCTATGTCCAGCGCTACCGGTCGTCAGGCGAGCGCAAGATCATCGGCATAGGGCGCGAGGTCGAAGGTCGGCGCAAGGATGGCTCGCTGTTCCCGCTGGATCTGTCGGTCGGCGAGGCGATGACGCCCAACGGTCGCCAGTTCATCGGTGTGATTCGTGACCTGACGGCGCGCCGCGATGCCGAACGCCGTCTGGCCGCAGTTCAGGCAGATCTCATCCGCATGACCCGGGTTTCGGCACTGGACGAAATGGGCTCGGCCCTCGCGCACGAACTCAATCAGCCACTGACTGCGATCATGCTTTATCTGCAGGCACTCGAGCGCGAGGTCACGCGGCTTCAGGCGGCCCAGAGCACGATGGAGCCGCGGGCTGCTGAACTCCTCGGCAAGGCACAGCGTGAAGCGCACCGTGCCGGCTCGATCATCCAGCGCGTACGACAGCTTGTCGAGAAGCGTGCGCCGGAACGCCGCCGCTCCGACCTCAATCAGGTGGTTGATGAGGCTCTCGAGCTGGCAATGCTTGGCCGCCGCCGGCTGGTCCATCTGGAGCGCCATGGTCCGGAGATTTTGCCTGCGGTTCTCGTCGATCCGGTCCAGATCCAGCAAGTTGTTCTCAATCTAGCCCGCAATGCTGTCGAGGCCTGCCAGGATGAAGACAGGCCAACGCTGACGATGCGCACCTGGTTTGATGCCGATGCGGTCTGTTTCAGTGTCAGCGACAATGGTCCCGGCATCCCGGCCGAACAGATGCGCACCTTGTTCAATGCCTTTCGCAGCGAGACTGGCACAGGTATGGGCATAGGCCTGACCATTTCGCGGGCGATCGTCCAGAACCATCTGGGCGAACTGCTGGTCGACCCCGGTGGCGGTGGTCAAGGTGCCCGGTTCACAGTTCGTTTGCCGATCGCGGCGGCGGAGAAAGCTGCCAATCGCGACAGTGCGGCTGCCATGCCAATGGCAGCGGCGGCTGAAGCGGACAAGACATAAAAAAAGGGGAGGTGTGCGATGAATCAGGCGTTTCATGATTTTGAACTTGATGTCGTGATCGTGGATGACGATGCAGCGGTTCGCGATGCCTTGAGTGTTTTGCTTGAAATGGAAGGTCTTCGCGTCAAGACTTTCGAGACCGGTGAAGCCTTTCTGTCCGAAGCCAGAAACCTCAAGCCCGGCTGCGTTCTCATGGATGTGCACATGCCGGGCCGGTCGGGTCTCGACATCCTCGATGCCCTCGGGGGCTCCAGTTATCATGCGCCGGTGGTGATGATCTCCGGCCAGGGTGATGTTCCGATGGCTGTCTACGCGATGAAGCATGGCGCTTTCGACTTCATCGAAAAGCCGTTCGATGCACCGTTGGTGATGGCGCGCGTCAAGGACGCCATGGCCCGTGTTGCGAGCAACGCGGTCGTGTCGATGCATGGCAGACTGCCGGCTTTTCCCGGCCATGAGACATTGACGGCCCGCGAGGTCGACGTGCTCGAGCATATCGTGGCCGGTGCATCCAACAAGGAAGCAGGCAGGTTGCTCGGAATCAGCCCTCGAACCATCGAGGTCCACCGCGCTCGCATCATGGAAAAGCTCAAAGCGCGCAATACGGCCGAGCTTGTCCGGCTCGTTTATCGCGAACCTGCTCGCGCCTGAGAGACGTTGCGGTTGCTGCGGCTGTTGCCCATCCCACGGTCGCATTGATCGTGGGCATAGGTATTTGTGGGGATTTCGCCGGATGGTCGAGGCATGCCATGTGGGGATGCTGGCCCGGTATTGGGATCGGTCGGCTCCGGGCGTGAGGCGTCATGACGGTCCACATTGTCGAAGATGACAACGGCGTGCGTGATGCGTTGTCGGAGCTCTGCCGTTCTGTGGGGCATCGTGTCGAGCTCTATCCCGATGGCGAAAGCTTTGGCTCTGGCGCAAATGTTTCCGCCACCGACGTGGTGCTGGTCGACTTGGGCTTGCCCGGCGAACACGGAACCGAAGTGATCCGTCGCGTGACCGCGTTGCCGATGCCGCCAAAGGTGATTGTCATTTCAGGTTTGCCAATCGCGGAAATCGTCTTGGCAATGCGCGAGTTCGCTCATGTGGTGGTGATGCGCAAGCCTCTCACGACTGACTTGCTCGCGAATCTGATCTGACAACTTCAAGACGCGAAGCTTCGGGTTCACGCGGCTCAGGGACGTGCGGTGCTCTGCAGCAGGCTCATGGGCCCCGGCGTGCCGACCGCGTGACAGGCAATGGTCCATGAGGCAAAGAGCCTTATGAGCGCTTTGTGGACGTCCGCACGGGAAGACATCCTGCTGATCATTACCGCCGCCACCGGCGGGCTTGCCTTGCATCTTGCGAGTGTGCCGGCCGGCTGGCTCACGGGCGCAATGTTGCTGGTTGCGCTGGTGTCCCTCCGTAAACCCTGGAGCGGACCGTCCAGCCCGGTCGTGCAGACCGGTATGCTGTTGTCCGGCATCATTATCGGCTCGGCGGCCACGCCCGAGGCAGTGGCGGCGATGTCGCGCTATCCGGGAAGCATCGCGCTGCTGTTCGTCTCGATGGCCGTGACTGTATTGGTGACTGGGGCCATTCTGATCAGGTTTGGTCGGTGGACAAGGCTTGACGCGCTTCTCGCCTCGGCACCCGGAGCACTGTCGGCCGTCATGGCAGTCGCACAAGAGACGAAATCGGATATGCCGAAGATTGCGATCATCCAGTTTTTCAGGCTGTTCGTGTTGGTGGCCGCTGTTCCAAGTCTGCTGGTCATCGGCGGCAGCGGTGCTGCAGCCAACCTTGCTCAGCCGGTGCTGCCGAGCTGGCTGGACACCGGCCTCATGTTGGCCGCCGGTCTGGCGCTTGGCCTTGCCTTCCTTCGCATGGGCGTGGTGGCACCGATGGTTCTCGGCTCGACCATGTCCAGCATGCTGCTGCACGCCCTTGATCTGGTTCATGGCTCGCTGCCACCCCCATTGTCCATCTTCGCCTTCGTCATCCTTGGTGGCATGATAGGATCCAAGCTTGGCGGACTTGACCGGGCGACGATCGGAAAACTGCTGCCGCTTGCCGTCGTGGCGTTCGTCGCATCAGTCGCCGTGGCAGCCGTGTTTGCATGGCCCGCCGCATATCTGGCGGGTGTCAGTTACGGAGCTGCTTTCGTCGCGTTCGCACCAGGCGGCCTTGAGGCCATGGCCATGCTTGCCATCGTGCTGGGGTTCGATCCGCTTTATGTCGGCGCGCACCATCTGTTGAGATTTGTTGGAGTCGGGCTCATGTTGCCGATAGCCGTACGGTGGGCTGCGCCCCCATCAAGCCAAGTTCATCAGAACAAGAATGCAATCTAGAGTTGTATTTTAGTCGACTTTTATTTCAGATCGAACCACAACCAGCGCAATAAAATTCGCTTATTGTACTGCAGGTGTTCACTTCATTCAAAATATTCGAGCCAGAACTTGAGTGCCGTCGTGAAAATTCACACGAGCCCAAAGTTCGGACAACCAAAAATCGAAGCTTTGTTGAACAACCTTCCAATCAAGACTGATTTTAAAAAAATACAAATCATACAATATTCATTTTTCTGATCGATCATCATGTTAACATGATCAGATAAAATCATCGGAACATTCACTTTTTGCAATTTTCGGCAGCAAAGAAAATCGAGCCCGCACTTTGGATGTCTTGCTGAATAAACAGGTTGAGGCCGCGACGTCAGCCAATGGCGTCGCTGATCCTGCAAAGCTGATCGATAGCAATTCCGAGACGTATGCACAGGATGCCTGCCAACGGGACATGGCAGATCGCGACGTAGCCGACATGGCCGACAGGAACAGAGCCCTGACCAAGGTGCTTGAGGCACAGGTTGTCGCCCTCCGGCTCAGCAATGAACGCTTTGCCGGTGCCATAGAAAGCCTGTCACATGGGCTGTGCATCTACGACCCGCAGCATTGCCTTGTCGTTGCCAACCGGCGCTATGGCGAGCTGTACGATCTTCCCGCCGAAAAACTTGCAGCAGGAACCCACTTGCTGGATGTCGTCGCAGACGCGGCTTCTCGCGGATTGTATCGCGATGCTCAAACCGTGGAAAACGCGACCGAGGCCCTTGCCGAGATCGCCGAGCATGGGTTCTGCGAGCGCACGCGCCACCTGAGCAACGGCACAATCATCCATATCACCTTCAACAGGCTCGTCGACGGTGGCTGGATCGCCCTGCACAAGGACATCACACACCAGAGGTATGCCGAACACAGGCTGATTGAGAGCGAACAGCGCTTTCGCGATTTCGTAGCGACAGCCTCGGATTGGTGTTGGGAAACCGACAGAAACCATTGCTTTTGCTTCTTGACGCCCACCTTCCAGGCCATGACCGGATTTGCGCCGGAAAGCATGTACGGCAAGACGCGCCACGCGTTTGCGGTTGAGCCCGACGATCAGGATGCACTTGACAATATGCAGGCGCTGATTGACGCGCGGATGCCTTTCGAGGATCTCGTCTACCGTATCTTGAGGGCGGATGGCTCGCGATGTTGGATCAAGTCTTCGGGTGCACCGCTTCTTGATGCAGATGGCGGTTTCGTCGGCTATCGCGGCACCGGCTCGGACATCACGGCAGATCAGGAACGGAAGCTGGCTCTGGCGCAGAGTGAAGCAAGGCTGCGCGACTTCCTTGACACCGCATCGGACTGGACTTGGGAGACCGATGTGGAAGGCCGCGTCGTGGACCTCTCGCACAGCTATG
>JBOFFB010000277.1:0-2695 GCA_051648385.1 Allobosea sp. | reverse complement strand
GGTTTCATCCGTTCAGCTCACCGTCAGATCCAGCATAGGCAACCCGACCGCAGCCTAAACCGGTCACGCGCGATCAGTAGGATTATACCGGCCACCCACAGTCCTCCTCTATCGGCATCTCGACAGGCGTTTCCGAGGGCGGCCCATCGGGCGGCAGGTCGGGGACTTCGGGCGAGGGCGGTTCGGGCAGTTCAGGCTCGTCTGGCGGCATTTCCAGGGGCGAGGACGGCGGTTCCTCGGTCGGGACCTCGCGAGGCGGCGTTGCCAAACTTAGAGATGCAAACTGGATCATCGCAATGGGCAGACGGATGGGCAAGCACTCTCGCCGATTACTCTGGAAAAGCGCGCAATTGGCCTGATGCAGATGATCCACTTCCATGCGCTTTCCGTGGCACGCAATCGGCCCCTCCAGCATTTAATGCCGGCCAGCGCCGATGGTTCTGCCGAAAGGGTCCAAGTGACAATGCCGAAGGGCGGCGCCCCTGCGATCAGCGCAATCCAAAGTAGCCCAGAACGAAGAGAATGATGACGACTGCGCCGACGAGCCAGATAAAATTGTTCATGTGTCTTTCCATCCAGTTTTTCCACATGCTCAGCGATCGCGAATCCCACTTTTGTCAGTGAAATCCGCTCCATGCCCTTATGGCGCGACGTTGCACAGCCAGAAGAACGGGGTCCGCCAAGCCAAGAAGGGTTGCGACGCAAGCGGACCTGCCATTGTGATCAGGAACCGCGCGTCCATTCGTCCACTTCGCGCTCCGCAGCTTCTTTGGCCAGCCCGTATTTCTCCTGGACCTTGCCAACCAGTTGGTCCCGCTTTCCTGCGATCTGATCCAGATCGTCATTGGTCAGCTTACCCCACTTTTCGAGGACCTTGCCTTGGACCTGCTTCCATTTGCCTTCAACCTGATCCCAGTTCATCCCGTCACTCCTTCTCGAAGATCAACGTGGCCAAGATCACCGATCAGGCCAGTTAGGAAGTTACGCCTTGCGTGACCGATCACACTTACATGGATCAGTGACATGATCGGGTTTTCCTCGCGCCAATTGCCGAGGACAATGTCTTGCCAAAAAATGGCGCCTCGCTGGCCGTCTCTGCCCGCGCCGATCGAGGTTAGGCCTGGACTGGACAGGAATGCCATCCTCGGATGTGTCGCCGGCGCTCTCATCGGTGAGGCAATCAGCGAAAGCATGGCGCGGCAGGAACTCGAACTAGACCAGGAACTGGCCGGATCTGGCGCGCACATCACCAACACTGGCAGCCAACCGCTCGTCATCTTGCCCGAGAACGCAGCCTTTCCGACAGGCTCCGACATCGTCGATCCGGGCTTCAGGCCCCCCGCTGAGCGAGATATTGCGTCCTCTGATCGCGCACCCCAGCTCAACATCAACGCGTCGGACATACCGCACTTCTCGCCGGCAAGCTGCCTGATCGACGTGATCAGCCCATACCTGCCGGTCGATGAAAGGTCGTCGAATGTCCGCATCCGGGCGATAGGTCAGCCCAAGTGCAGCTTGGTGCGTGGATTGAGCGAGCGCCGGAGGGAACGCGACTGCCGTCGCACTCTCTCCACCTAAGCTATTGAATTCACTAGAGACGAACAGGGGCAAATTGCGATTTCCTCCATCGTGTCGGTACGCCGCTGCGACCGGTGTCCGTTTGGGGCGGTGAACGCCCCAATCTGCCACCAGTCGCGCGGCTCGGCACTAGGGGCAGAGCGAAACGACGGTCCTAGAGCCAGCCGTGGATCGGCAGGCGCCCCACCACCCAAGAGACGCTGCGCCAAAGCACGTTCGATTCAGGCTCGACCCACATGATTTGTGGCAAACCGCGCCGGGCGACAGCCCAACGCAGCGAGCGCCGCTCAAGCGACAAGGCGTATGCAAAATCGGCACCCGCATCTCGGTCAAAGATCGCAGACAATTCGGCCACTAGATTGGGTTCTTCAAACAGGATGCCGATTTCGGTATTGGTATGCTCGGAACGCATGTCAAAATTCAAAGACCCGACAATTGCCTGTCGCCGGTCAACAACAAACACTTTTGAATGCAGGACATCGCGTTGGCGACGGCTGTGCGCAGGCGGCGCAAACTCGAAAATCCGAGCACCGGCGGCCAGAAGTGGCCCGCGATAACGCCGGTAAGCCCCATGTACGAAAACGTTGTCGGAGGCGGCCAGCGAGTTGGTCAACAAGGACACCTTTACCCCGCGCTGCAAAAGCCCATTGAGTGCCGCCAAACCGTCTGCGCCGGGAACAAAATACGGGGTGATCAGCTGCACCTCGCTTTGCGCGTCCTTAAGCACGCCATGCACCTGCGCGGCCATCCATGGCTGATTACGATGCCCATATGCCTTGTCTGGAGAGTCGGCCAAAACCCGCGCGGTGTCAGTCCACCGCAATGGTTCGGCCAAAAGTGTTGCCGCGTTCCGTCCAGCCACCGCATTCTCCAAGAAAGTGCGTGCCGTGGCTGCATTAGCGCGCTGGTTGAGCCGTTTGCGAAAACTGTGAGGCTTGATCTGGAAGTTGGGCCACAGCGACAGGATGGGCAGGACCAGCCCGAGGTTCCAGTAGCCGTCAAACAAGGCCTCGATCTCGGTAACCAAAGGACCCACGGCAAGCAGATCGGCATCCCGCGAAGTCCGTTGCCGCGCCCCAGCCCGGCCATAGCGCGCGGCCCCGAAATAAGTGTCGCC
>JBOFFB010000276.1:0-14257 GCA_051648385.1 Allobosea sp. | reverse complement strand
CACCTTCGGCGGCAGATTTGCACTGACCAGTGTGGGGTCTTCGGGTCTCGCCAAACACGTGGCTTTTGTGTAGTCTTGTCGCTACGGCATGTGAAATCATTCACGCCGTCCACATGAAGAACAGGGGGACTGAGACATGCGCATGACATTCACCCGTACCGTTCTGGGTGCCGTTTTCGGGCTGGCGTTTGCCACATCCGGGGCGCAGGCCATGCCCGCCGGGGCAGGTGCCGCCACGGTGGACAAAGCAGCAGCATCGACATTGGTCGAGCAGGTTCAGTACTATTATTCCGGTCCGCGCCGGTATTATGGCGGCCCGCGTTACTATGGCCGTGGTTACGGTCGTGGCTATCGCGGCAATGGCGTCGCTGCAGGTGTTGCCGCAGGCGCGCTTGGTGCACTGGCGATTGGTGGGCTTGCTGCTTCCGGCGCGTTTGATGAGCGGCCAGCCTATGCGCCCCTGGCGCCGGGTCGCAAGCAGTGGTGCGCGGATCGCTACCGCAGCTACAATCCTGAAGACGGCACGTTTGTTGGCCGCGATGGCCGGGTGCGTTACTGCGGCTGATGGTTGATCACGGTCGGGCAGGTGGCCCGACCGTGTTTCTCACGCTCAGGCGACGCTGGCAGTTGAAAAGCCGACAACGGCGCGGGCGAGTTGCTCGCCGGCCCAGTTGAACGCACCACGGCGGAAATCGTCGTCGAGTGTGACGTGAGCCATGATCGCCAGATCGGCATCAGCGGCAGGTTCTGCCTTCATGATCGCGACCAGCTTGGCGTGACGCGCTTCGCCCATGGCATTGGCCTCGCCGCCCAGACGCATCCAGCCGGAAATGCCGCCACTTTCCGCTGCTTCTGTGATCGCATCACGATGCACTTCGAGCTTGATGCGCAGGGCTTCGGCTTCTGCCCAAAGCGCGCCAATCGGTGTGGTGGCTGATCTGGTCGCTGTTGTTGCAGCGATTGCAACTGGTGCGGCAGTCAGCGCGGCTGCGGCTGCGACGATGCCCCGACGGGTCATTGATGTTGTGGTCATGGCATGTTCCATTCGGCGGGTTGGGCTGCGAGGATCGGAAAAGAGATGGCTGAGGCCCGGCTCCTGCGGCGGTCGCCAAGGCCTCAGATCACGCCCGAACTCATGAGCGCGACACCGTGAAATTCGACCTGTGCAGATGAACAGCAGCTATATGAAATGTGACAAGATTGTGGTGAGACACATGGCGGTGAGTGCCGCGTCGTTGCTGTTCGTTGTCCGCAAGCTGCAACGCCAGAATCTGGCATCGCGTGTGCATTCTCGAAATACACAATGATAACATGCGTCTACAACGATATTCAAAAGTAAATCTATCTATGATAGTTCCATAATATGTCTTATGCGAATCATACTTGTAAGTCCCGGATAGAGATGTCACCCGTCTCACCGTTTCAGATGTCACTCTCCCCCGATTGCGGTGAGGAGTGCGTGGCTGATGACGGTGATTGCGATGAGCCGGCAGGAGATCGACCGGATGCAGGTTTTGCGGGATCTTGAGAAGCAGCGGATCACGGCGTCTGAGGCGGCGCAGCTGATGCGTGTCACGCGTCGACAGGTGTTCCGATTGGCCAAGAGTTATCGCGCCGACGGGCCAGTTGCGCTGACGTCGAAGCGCCGCGGCAAGCCGGGCAACCGAAGCCATCCGAGCGTCGTGCGGACGGAAGCGTTGGCGTTGGTCCGTGCCAACTACGCAGATTTCGGTCCCACGCTGGCAGCGGAGAAGCTGGCGGAGCGCCATGGCCTGAAGCTTGGCGTCGAGACGCTGCGGCAATGGATGATCGCGGACGGCGTCTGGGCAAGCCGCAAGCAGCGCCAAGGCCGTGTGTATCAGCCCCGTCACCGCCGCGACTGTGTCGGCGAGCTGGTGCAGATCGACGGCTCGGAGCACTGGTGGTTCGAGGGCCGGGGGCCGCAATGCACCCTCCTCGCCTTCATCGACGACGCCACCAGCACGATCATGCACGCGAGCTTCGTGGCATCGGAATCGACCTTCGACTATTTCAAGGCAGCGCGCGCCTACCTGGAGCAGCACGGCAAGCCGGTGGCGTTCTATTCCGACAAGCACGCGATCTTCCGGGTCAACAGCAAGGAAGCGCAGAAGGGCGACGGCATGACCCAGTTCGGCCGGGCGCTTGATGAGCTGAACATCGACATCATCTGCGCCAACGCGCCCCAATCGAAGGGCCGTGTGGAGCGCTGCTTCGGCACGCTTCAGGACCGTCTTGTCAAGGAGCTGCGGCTTGAAGGCATCGATGCGCCGGAGGCCGGCAACGCCTTCCTCCCGGGCTTCCTTGCCAAACACAATGCCCGCTTCGCCAAGGCGCCGCTGAATGACCGCGATGCGCACCGGCTCCTCAATGAGCGCGACGATCTGGACGAGGTCTTCGCATGGAAAGAGGAGCGCACGGTCACGCAGATCCTGACGCTCCAGTACGATCACGCCATGATCATCCTTGAGCCCAACGAGGTGACACGCTCCCTCGCCCGCCAGCGGGTCACGGTCTGCGACTATCCCGACGGACGGCTCGCCATCAAGCACAAGGGTCGAGACCTGCCATACCGCCTGTTTGATCGGCGGCAAGAGGTCAACCAGGCGGCGATTGTCGAGAACAAGCGGTTGGGCCCGGTGCTGGCCTACATCGCCGAGCGGCAGAAGGAGTTGGACATGAGCCGTTCGAAGAAGGCCCCTCGTCGGCGCGGTCAGACATCCAGCGTGTTCAAGGTGGGCTGAGACTTGTACGAACCACGCAGCGCAGCCGAGCAACCCCGACCAGCTCCGCCGCGCTGCTTATCGCCACACTGGACGGGCACAGGAAAGGACAGTTACGACGCTCACCTGATCAATCCAGAGTGACATCTGTATTGGTGAATGAAAGTGACTTTACTATCCGTGAACAACAATACTCATCTCAAGGGATGCACCCGGTCCGTCGCTCAGGCGTCGCCCTTGGCCCAGCCCTCTTTGGTCTCGGCGATGAAGTCGCCAAGTTTCCCGGCTGCGATGGCATTGCGCAGGCCTGCCATCAGATCCTGATAGTATGCGAGGTTGATCCAGGTCAGCAGCATCTTGCCCAGCATCTCGTCGGCCTTGACCAGGTGATGCAGGTAGGCGCGGACGTAGCTGTTGGCCGCCGGGCAGCTAGAGGCCGCATCGACCGGGCGGTTATCCTCGGCAAATTTGGCGTTGCGCAGGTTCATGCGGCCAAAGCGGGTGAATATCTGGCCGTGGCGACCGGCGCGCGTCGGCATCACGCAATCGAACATGTCGATACCCCGGCGCACGGCCTCGCAGATATCGTCTGGCGTGCCGACACCCATCAGATAGCGCGGCTTGTCCGTCGGCAGATACGGAATGGTCGTCTCGATCATCGCGAGCATCACATCCTGCGGCTCGCCGACCGCAAGCCCACCGATGGCATAGCCCTTGAAGTCCATTTCGGTGAGCAAACGGGCGCTTTCAACGCGCAAGGCCGGCACTGCACCGCCCTGGATGATGGCGAAAAGTGCCCTGCCCGGATGCTCGCCAAACGCTGTTTTACAGCGCTCGGCCCAACGTACGGACAGGCGCATGGCTTTCTCGGCCACCGTGTCCTCGCACGGCAGCGAGACGCATTCGTCGAGCTGCATGACGATGTCGGAGCCAAGAAGATTCTGGATTTCGACGGATCGCTCCGGACTCATCTCGTGTTTCGAGCCGTCGATATGTGACTGGAAGACCACGCCAGCTTCCGTGATTTTGCGCAGTTGTGACAGCGACATCACCTGAAAACCGCCGGAATCAGTCAGGATCGGATAAGGCCAGTTCATGAACTTGTGCAGGCCGCCGAGCCGAGCGATCCGCTCAGCCGACGGGCGCAACATCAGGTGATAGGTGTTGCCAAGCACCACATCGGCCCCGAGCGCTTTGATCTGGTCCGGATACATGCCCTTGACCGTGGCTGCAGTTCCCACCGGCATGAAAGCCGGTGTGCGGATGATACCGCGCGGCATGCGGATTTCACCCGTACGCGCCGCGCCATCCGTCGCGCGGAGATGCAAACCGAAAGGCGTTTCGGTCGTCACCGCCTGATCCTCAGCGGCCCGGCCAGACAGCGACGCCGATAAGCCAAGGGTGAAGCCACCTTGCAAAGGCGAACCACAACACCAGCCCTGCCCCGATGGCGATCCAGTCGCGCTGGGTGAAGCCTGTGGGTGCTGCCGGCACGTTGACACCAGCGCGACGCTTCAGCGAGATGCGCGCCATCACGGCCCAGGCAAGAAAGCTGCCGAACAGAAGCGTGCTGCCAAGATCACCATTGGCGAGGAGATGCGCGGTGGCCCAGATCTTGGTGGCAAGAAGCAGCGGGTGCTTGACTATTGCCTCGATCATGCCGCCGGACTTATTGGACAGGAACAGCACGAAGACCGGCAGCATCAGCAGCAGCGCCAGATGCCTCGTCCAGACTGGCGGTTGCCACACCTCGACCCATGCGCCTGCCCGGTATACCCCGAAACCGTAGATGATCAGAACAAACCCGAGCAGCGACAAGGCGGTGTAAACGCCCTTGAAGCCGCCCTCCCCGAGCCTTGTTTTCAGCTCGGCGCGCGGGCCGCTGGCCATCGTCAGCGCGTGGGTGCCGAGAAACAGGACAAGCCCAAGAATGAGGATCAGCATGGATGGCTCCGTGAGTTTGCGCAGCAGCAAAGCAAAACGCTGGTTCGTCTGAGTTACCCTCTGGCCTTGCTTGAACCAAGAAAATTCGGAGTTGCCGCCCGCAAGCGAACGATTGTCAAATGGATGGGCTTGCCGAAACAAGCCAGCGCGCCATCCTTTCATCAACAGGTTGGGGTTTGACATGAGAACACTGAAATTGGCGACGGCGGGCCTGTTTGCCGCGCTGCTTGGCGGCTGTCAGACCACAGTTCAGGTGCAATCGCGGTTTGAGCCCAAGCCGGCGGAAGCTGCGTTGCAGCCAGGCACCAATTCGATCAAGGGCAGCGCCTTCATGCGCAAACGCGCGGGCACCATCGTGCCGGCGGCGGGCGAGATCGTCTATCTCATCCCCGCGACGCCGTATGCCGAGGAGCGCTTCGCCAAGCTGTTTCCGCGCGGCAAGCTCAACCCGATCCTGACGTCGCGCAGCGCAGACGTGACGGACCCGGACTATGCGCGACTGATGCGCACCACCAAGGGCGACAAGGCGGGGAACTTCACCTTCGAGAACGTGAAAGCGGGTAGCTGGTTCATTTCAACGCGCGTCAGTTGGCATGAGCCGCGCGCGGACCTGCCAAGTGGCGGTGCCATCTACGACCGGATCGAGATCAAGGGGCAGGATCAGGTGGTTGACGTGATCGTGTCGGGGAATTGAGGGTCGACCTCACTCCCACTCTATCGTGCCGGGTGGCTTCGACGTGATGTCGTAGGTCACGCGGTTGATGCCTTTGACCTCGTTGATGATGCGGGTGGCAACGCGGCCCAGGAAGCTCATCTCGAATGGGTAGAAATCTGCCGTCATGCCGTCAACTGATGTGACAGCACGCAGCGCAAGCACATGGTCATAGGTGCGCCCGTCACCCATCACGCCGACGGTCTTCACCGGCAACAGCACAGCGAAGGCCTGCCAGATGACGTCATAAAGGCCTGCCTTGCGGATTTCATCGAGATAGATCGCATCTGCCTTGCGCAGGATATCGAGTTTCTCAACGGTGATTTCGCCAGGGCAACGGATGGCGAGGCCGGGGCCGGGGAATGGATGGCGACCCACGAAAGCGTCCGGCAGGCCAAGCTCGCGGCCAAGCGCCCTCACCTCGTCCTTGAACAGTTCGCGCAACGGCTCGACCAACTTCATGTTCATGCGGGCCGGCAAGCCGCCAACGTTGTGGTGGCTCTTGATGGTGACGGAAGGCCCGCCCGAGAACGAGACGCTCTCGATCACATCGGGATAGAGCGTACCTTGCGCGAGGAATTCTGCGCCGCCAATTTTCTTCGCCTCCGCCTCGAACACATCGATAAACAGCTTGCCGATGGTCTTGCGCTTGGCTTCAGGGTCCGGCCCGCACTTCTGCAACTCGCCGATGAACAGGTCGGCGGCATCCACATGCACGAGCGGGATGTTGTAGTGGCCGCGGAACAGCCTGACCACCTCTTCGGCTTCCGCATGGCGCATGAGGCCATGGTCGACAAAAACACAGGTCAGCTGCTCGCCGATGGCCTCGTGGATCAGCACGGCTGCCACGGCCGAATCGACACCGCCGGACAGCCCGCAGATCACCCTGCCCTTGCCGACCAGCGCACGGATCTTGGCGATCATTTCGGCGCGGTAGGCCCCCATCGACCAGTCTGGCTTGCAGCCACAGATCCCGATGACGAAATTCTGCAGCAACTTGCCGCCATCGGGCGTGTGCACGACTTCTGGGTGGAACATGGTGGAGTAAAAGCGCCGCCCTTCGTCGCTGGCCACTGCATAGGGCGCGTTTTCGGATGTCGCCTTCACCGAGAAGCCAGTCGGCAATTGGGTGACGCGGTCGCCATGGCTCATCCAGACAGGATAGCGGCCACCTTCCTCCCAGATACCCTCGAACAAAGCCGATGGCGCGAGAATCGCGACATCCGCCCGGCCAAACTCGGCTGCATGCCCACCCTCGACGCGTCCGCCAAGTTGATGCGCCATGGTCTGTTGGCCATAGCAGATGCCGAGGATCGGGATGCCAGTGGAGAACACCTCCTCAGGTGCGCGCGGGCTGCCAGGCTCGGGCACCGAGGCAGGGCCGCCTGACAGGATCACGCCCTTCGGCTGCAATCTCGCGAAGGCTTCCGACGCTTTCTGAAAAGGGTGGATTTCACAGTAGACACCGGTCTCGCGGATGCGCCGTGCGATCAGCTGCGTGACTTGCGAGCCGAAATCGATGATCAGGATGGTGTCATGCTGGGCCATTGTCGTGCGTTACGCGATTGCCGCCAGCCGTGCAACCTTGGGCGCCGGAGCGCGGCGTACAAAATTCGGGACCGGTTTTCTGCGTCTGCGACGTTCGGGATTGTTGTTCTGGATCATCCCGCATTGAGATGGATTCCATCTCAATGCGGAAAGATGATCGATCATAATAAGATAGAACATTGCGTATTCACAAAACCGGTACCCACTTTTGTGCGCAATGCTCTAGCGTTCGGGTGCAGGTGGTGCGGCCTGCAACTGTCCGGCTGGGATGCCACCCAGTGGATCGATAAACCGGCGCAATATGCCCGGCGCCAGTGCCGACAACGGATTGACCGACAGGCTCGGTGAGGTTGCCGAACCAGCTATCCTGAAGTTGACCGCAAAAAGCCCCTCATAGCGACCGCCACCCAGCAAGGGTCCGAGGATGGGCACCTGCGAGAAGGCATTGTTGAGCGCAAAACCCGGCACGAATGTGCCTGCAATATCAGCCCTGTCGCGGGCATAGTCGATGCTGCCTTGCGCCGACACGCCGATCTCGTTGCCCCAGATGACCCCGTCCTTGATCTCGAAGCGGCTGGCATTGCGCACAAAGCTGCCCTTGAGGCGAATGAACGGCACATCATCACCGCTCCCCACGGGACGCGATGCCCTTACTCCATCCGGGCCTTGCGTCGGAGCCTGGGCAAACTGCTCGCCCAGGACGCGCTTGAGGGCTGGCTCGCCACGCACCCGGAAATTGCTGAATGTGATGTCGCCCGCAACGCTGTTATCGCTTGGCCTCGCATCGACGATGAGTTCGCCGCCATACGCCCGACGATAAAAGTCGAGGTATCGCAGGAACGCCCCGCCATCGTCCGCCTTGATCCGGATCCGGCGTGACGCGCCTTCGCGCGAGTGCTGCACGTTGATCGGCGCGCGTCCGATGCGCCCGGTCAACTCGAGTTGGCGCAAGGCCTTGCCGCGCACGCCGAACTTGAGGGATGCGTTGCCTATGACTTCACCGTTGAACCCGGTGAGGATCGGGATCGCGAGGTCGACATCAATATCTTCCGGCGCATCAGGCGGCTTGCCTGATGTCCCCGATGACGTGATCGGTTTGAGGAAGGGCCTGGCATCGGCCACCTGCCCACGCACCGTGACCTTGTTGACGTTGCCTTCCCGACGAACCTCGACGCGCATGTCATCGCCGGTCGACAGCCGGAACTGGCTGAAACTTGCCCTTTGCAATTGCCCTTCGTTGGAGATTGCAACCTTGCCACGCAGCAAGACGGGGCCAGATTCCAGCACGAGATCATTCAGATCAGGACCTTTGTCATCGTCCTCGTCGAGAGTGAAGTTAAGTCGCCCTGCCCGGCCGACGGGCTTGGTCCAACCCGGCAGCAAGCCGTCAATGGCAGCGCGTGCCAGGTCGATTTCAAAACGCGGCGATGCGTCCGGTTTGCGACCGAGCGGTTTGACCACGCGCAAGGATACAGGTCCGCTGATGGCACCGGCAAAATTGAAGCCGCGACGTTGCCGCGTGGCTTGGTCGACTGTCATGGTGACGACCGCTTCACCGATGCCCTTGCCGTCTTGCCTGAGGTCAATTTGCGCTGGAACGCCACCAATTCGGGCATCGCCGCGCAAGCTCAGATTGCCGCGTTCGAAGTTTGCCGCGAGGTTACCAGCTTCCAGCTTCTCGTTGCCAAGCAGCGCATCGGATGTCAGCCCGGTTATGGTGCCTGATGACTGAACGATCACATCGCTCGGCTTTATGTTGTCGATCAGTGGCAGGGTGGCCGTGCTGCGCAGGTCAATCCGGCCTTTCACGCTGTCAGGATCAACCTGGCCAGGTGAGGCATCCTTCAGTGCCGGCGATGCGACGAGCTCTGCCAGGGCATCGACAGATCCCTGTGCACGAAAACTCACGCGTCCGATCGGGCGCTTGCCCCATGTGTCGGCGATCCCGAATGTGCCTTCGCTGAGAGCAAGCTGCCGACCCTTCGCCAGATCGATCCGCGCGCTCGTCGCCTGTACGGCAAGGGTCCGTCCTGTGCCTGTTGCGGTGACAACAAGATCGTGCAGCTTCGGAATGCCATCGCCGACAGCGAAGCGGACGCCGCTGCCAGCGACTTTCAGATTCACGCTCTCGTCCGGTGACGGGTCACCAACCCGCGCGGCACGCAGTGCTGCTGGTGTCATGTCGAGGGCGAGATCGAGGCTCTGCACAAGCCCTGTCTCGACGCGTTCGACCAGCAGCTTGCGGATGATCGGTGAAATCATGGGGGGCCATGCCGCCAGCAAGCTGCGAACCTGCGAGTTGGATGACTTCAGGCGAATGTAGACTTCTGGTCCGTCAGGGGTTTGCGCCGCATGGCCATTGCCGCTTGCTGACATCTGTGGACCATCGACGGTCATTGATTTCATGACTGCCTCATCAATGCCGCTTCCCTCGAGCAGCATGGTACCGCGCGTAATGATCTGCGGCGGGTCAGTTCCCTCCCCGGCGATGACGCCGCTTGCGGTGCCGGACAGGCTCCAGCGCGGACCGTCGTTTCGTTCGAACTGGCCGTCCAGCTTCAGCTTCGTTGCCCCGGAATCAACTTCGATCACGGGAATATTCACGCGCCGCAATGCCGCGTCCGCATCGACAGACACCGCAATCCTGTCAATCGAAACACTGTCGTCGCCACTATCTGGAACGCTGGCGCGGCCAGCGCCGACCGTCAACGCTCCAGTGACGCGGTTGCCGCCATCAGGTGCAACGCCAAAACCCACTGTGCCGGTAACTGGGAAACCAGTCAGCATCGCAGCATCTGGGCCCACGAAAAGGCGCTCAAGGCTATCGAGTCGTAACGCGTTGATCTTGATCGCCAAGTGTTGTTTGCCAGCATCGTCGCGTGTGGATTTGATCACTACGTCCTTGTTGCCAGTCATTGTCGATGCGGTTAGCCGTAATTCACGCCCTGTTGTCTGGCGTGAAAGCATGATTGAAACGCCATCAAGACCCACCCGCTCCTGTCCGTCAGGTGCGACCAGCGTGAGCCGGGCATTTGTCAGCGCCACACGGTCAAGGCCTTGAAGTATCGCATCTTCGTCGAGCACCATGGCAAGTGACGCGGCAACTTGCTCGATCACCGACGGGCTTGCCGAATCCGTCGGTTTTTCGAACGCAACCTTGCTGGATCCGGTATCGAGAATGAGCGCTTTGTTTTGATCGACCTGGAGTCTGAGGCTAACCCCCCGGATATCGATGGAACTGATCCGGAGGCGACCGCTCAAAAGGGACATGGGATCGTAGCGGATGTCGGCATCAGGCGCATGAAGCCCCAGCCCGGAAGCATGCTGAAACTCGGCATTGCGAATTTGCAGCGCGGCATGACCGTTGGTTCTGACGATCGCGGCCTTGCCTGCGGTCACCGTCCAGCCAACGCCAAGGCGCTTCTGCAGGTCGCTGGCCACATAACGTTGCAAGCCCGTGAGCGGGACGAAGCCGGACACGAACAGCGCACCAACAGCGAGTGCAAGCACCAGCCCAACGACGATCAAGGTGGTTGCCACGCCTGCGACAAGGGCCGCGATATCACGTTTGCGCCGACGCTTCGCCTTGCCCGCGAGTGGGGCGGGAACAGGTTCTGCAAGAGGATCGATTTCGGGCTTCAAAGGTTCGTCATCCAGAAAATACCGTAACAGAAAACATGTGCCGTCGGCGCTTGATTCGTGCCTTCTCGAAAGCTCAGTCAGCACTATATGTCGGCAACACGGAAGCAGCAGAACTCATCAGAAGGAATACACGATGTCTCTCAGTGTTGGTCACGCAGCGCCCGATTTTTCCTTGCCCACAGACGGAAACGGAACCGTTTCGCTGTCGTCATTCAAAGGCAAGAACGTTGTTCTGTACTTCTACCCAAAAGACGACACGAGTGGATGCACGAAAGAAGCAATTGCCTTCAACGCACTGAAAAAGAGTTTTGGCCTAGCCAACACCGAGATTGTCGGTCTTTCGCCAGATAGCGTCAGCAGTCACGACAAATTCAAGAAGAAGTACGATCTCGGATTCACACTCGGCTCGGATGAAGGCAAATCCATGCTCGAAACCTACGGGGTCTGGGTGGAGAAGAGCATGTATGGCAAAAAGTACATGGGCGTCGAGCGGACAACGGTTCTGATCGACAAGACCGGAGCCATCGCGGCCATCTGGAACAAGGTCAAGGTGGATGGTCATGCCGAAGAAGTTCTCGCCGCCGCACAGAAACTTTGAGTACCAAACAGACCAAACAGATCAAATGTTCCCGCTATTTGTTGCAAAGATGGACGGTGTTTGGAATTGATTAACCCTGCTCAGGCGTAATCATCACACTCGTAATGGTTGTGGTGACTCGCGTGGCAAAAGTTCCGCCTTCTTCAAAGTACGACACCGGACTGGTGACTGTTCGCCGCACGACCTTGGGTGCGAGCCTCTTCGCGGCAACAGTGCTTGCAGCGTGGTCAGCCGGTTCAACGTGGCTGGTCTTGTCGAAAGACAACCTGTCCGGACACATGATAAAGCGTGAAACGGCACGCCAGTACGTCTACGAGGACAGGATTGCCGCGCTGAAAGCCGAAATCGATAAACTCTCAAGTCGACAGCTCGTCGATCAGGACAGTGTCGAATCGCGCGTTGCCGAACTCGTTACTCGTCAGAGCCAGCTTGAGACGAGGCATGCCATTGTTGCAGCACTTGCAGAGAGCGTCAGTGGCCAGCAACTGATTTCAGGACGGACTGCCCGTGGCACTCCAATCCAGCCGCAAGCGGCTGTCACCGGGTCAATCACAGGATCCGTTTCGGGGGCGACCTCAAGCATTTCGAGCTTCGCCCCGGCCTCCCGTCCCATGCCAGTGCCTGAAATGCCGGGCCTCCGCCGCGAGAACGAACGCAAGGCAGCGTCAGCCAATGCCTGGGATCAAAGCGCACTCGAGCCGTCCAAATCGCTGGACGACCACCTTGTGAAGGTTGAACGGAGCCTCGGCTTGGTCTCGACCGCACAGATCAGGGCACTGAACCGCATCGAGGTATCGGTGACCAGCGCGCATGGGGCGCTTCGTTCGGTCGTGAGTGAGGTTGGGCTGGACCCCGAGCGTGTGGTTGCGACAGCGCGTCATTCCGGCCAGGGCGGGCCTCTGGTGCAGGCAAATCTGGACCCGAAAGCTGGACCATTCGAAGCATCCGTGGTTCGGCTGCAGCCACGCATTTCTGCTGTCGAGCGTTTGCGGGCCGTGGTGACCGCACTGCCCGTCCGCCGACCGATGGGGCCGGAGGCCGAACAATCCAGCGCATTTGGGCACCGCCTCGATCCGTTCACGCGCGGTCTGGCCATGCACACAGGTCTTGATTTTAGGGCTGAGCATGGCTCGCCCGTGCGCACTGCGGGAAGTGGCCGTGTTGTAATGGCCGAATACAATGGCGGCTACGGCAACATGGTTGAGATTGACCACGGTCATGGCTTGACGACGCGCTATGCCCACCTGTCGCACATCGCCGTCGCCGAAGGCCAGCAGATTACAGCTGGAACGGTTGTCGGACGCGTTGGTTCGACGGGCCGGTCGACAGGCCCTCACCTGCACTATGAGACACGCATCGATGGCGACGCGGTTGACCCGCAGCGCTTCATCAGGGCGGGGCAGCGCTTCTTCGCGCCAAACTGAACGCTTTCGCGCTTAGAGCATTGCGCACAGAAGTGGGTACCGGTTTTGTGGGTACGCAATGCTCTAACTTATTATAATCGACATCTTTCCGCATTGAGATGGATTCCATCTCAATGCGGGATGATCTAGTCGACGTCGCCGACATCGCCCACGGTCGTGCCATAGACGCGCTGGGCCAGTGATGCCTCCATGAACTCGTCGAGCCCGCCATCAAGTACATCAGACGGGCTGGTGGAGACCGCGCCGGTGCGCAGATCTTTCACCATCTGGTAGGGCTGCAAAACATAGGAGCGGATCTGATGGCCCCAGCCGATATCTGTCTTGGACGCGGCGATGGCGTTGGCTTTCTCTTCCTGTTTGCGCAGTTCGTGCTCATAAAGCCGGGCACGCAGCATGTCCCAAGCCTTGGCGCGGTTCTTGTGTTGTGAGCGCTCCTGCTGGCAACCGACAACGATGCCGGTTGGCAAGTGCGTGATGCGCACAGCTGAATCGGTGGTGTTGATGTGTTGACCGCCCGCGCCCTGCGCTCTGAACGTGTCAATCCGGCAATCTGATTCCTTGATATCGATGACAATGCGGTCATCAACAACAGGATAGACCCAGGCAGACGCAAAGCTCGTCTGCCGACGGGCATTGGAATCAAACGGCGAAATGCGCACCAGCCGGTGCACGCCGGACTCTGTTTTCAGCCAGCCATAGGCGTTGTGACCCTTGATCAGCAGTGTCGCAGACTTGATGCCAGCGGTATCTCCTGCCTGGCTTTCCATGAGTTCAACCTTGAACTTCCGACGTTCTGCCCAGCGCGTGTACATGCGCAGCATCATTTCAGCCCAGTCCTGGCTTTCTGTACCGCCCGCGCCGGGATGAATTTCAATGTAAGAATCGTTGGCGTCCGCCTCGCCCGAGAGCAGCGTCTCCACCTGCCGCCGCGCACCCTCGGCGTGGACGGCACGCATGGCTTCCTCACCTTCGGTGATGGACGCCTGATCCTCTTCCATCTCGCCAAGTTCGATCAGCGTCTTCGCGTCATCGAGATCACGCTCGAGCTTGGCGATGCCATTGATCTGATCTTCAAGCGACGTGCGCTCACGCATGATTTTCTGCGCGAGTTCGGCATCGTTCCACAGGTTCGGGTCTTCAGCCTGACCGTTCAGCTCTGCCAGACGCTTGATTGCAGTATCGTAGTCAAAGATGCCTCCTCAGCAGTCCGATGGACTGCTTGGCGTTGTCGGCAAGGGCTTCGATTTCTGGACGCATGTCTGGAAGGCGATCGTGAACGAGGAACAGGAACCGGTGACCAGGCCAAGCGCGGTCATGCTTGTCGGCAAGTCACCTCGGGAGTGCTGGCTTAGTCGCCGTCCGGCGGCATGTAAAGCCATCCGGGCAAGCGGAACTCAGTAGAGCCCGCCGGTGCCTGCACCGACATTGCGCTCGGCGTCCGGCGAAACATTGATGCCGCGACGGCCCGATGCACCGGAAAGACCGATGATCGAATAGCTGTCCGGTGGCGCAGTGCCAGGCTTGAAGGCCTCCAGGAAGCTCCCCTGCCCGCTTGACCGCATCCCGGATCGCGGATCGACGGGGATCAGCTTGATGTTGGCCGGCACACGGAACGGCGCGTCGGGCTTGTCCTTCAAGGCCGCGCGCA
>JBOFFB010000275.1:0-2633 GCA_051648385.1 Allobosea sp. | reverse complement strand
CGCCATCGATAGTGCCCAACACGCGTTCCAGCGCTTTGTCGCGGTCAAGATACCGGCTGCAATAGACCAGCCCGTTGCCGGTCCGGTGCTGAAGCGGAATGCGCCATTGCCACCCCGCGTCATGCGCGATCGCGCGCGTATAGGGCAATGCGGGGCCAACCGATTCAGTCTGGATGGCAATCGCTGCGTCACACGGCAAGTAATGCGACCAGTCCTCATAGCCGGTGTGTAATGTCTGCTCGATCAGCAGCGCGCGAAAACCGGTGCAATCGAGGAACAAGTCGCCTTCGACAAGCGCGCCCGAATCGAGGACCAGTGCCTCGATCATGCCGGTTGTGGAATTCAGCTTGACCTCGTTGATCCTGCCCTCGATCCGCTTGGCACCGTGATCTTCGGCCATTGCCCGGAGAAACCTGGCGTAGAGGCTCGAATCAAGCTGGTAGGCGTAGTTCATTGCCTCATCGGGAAGTTGGGCGAACTTGCCTTGGTAGGCTGCGGTCAGCTCGAGGCAATAATCATCGTAGGAATGACTATGGCCCTTTTCGAGGCCGCGCAGCCAGAAGTGTTGAAACCCGCTGGTCCAATGGTCCTTGCCGGTGGAACCGAAGGAGTGGAAGTAACTGCTGCCGATATCCTTCCAGTTCTCGAATGCGAT
This sequence comes from Allobosea sp., assembly GCA_051648385.1. Lineage (GTDB taxonomy): Bacteria > Pseudomonadota > Alphaproteobacteria > Rhizobiales > Beijerinckiaceae > Allobosea. Next base: position 1,978 of record JBOFFB010000275.1, on the reverse strand, counting down.
CCCCAACTTGAAGGTTGCCTGGGTCGCGCGCATGAAATCGGCTTCGTTGATGCCGAGCAGCCGGTTGTAGGTGACCAGTGGCGGGATAGTCGATTCCCCCACGCCGATCGTACCGATGGCGTCGGACTCGACCAGCGTGATATCGATCACGGTTCCCATGGTCTTTGCCAGTGCCGCCGCTGCCATCCAACCCGCCGTGCCACCGCCCGCGACAATGATGCGCCGCACGCGGCTATCGTCGATCTTCGCTCCGCTGACTGTCATCGACTTAGGGCTCCAAGCAGGAACGTGCGGATCTTCGCGGCATTTTCCGCCGTCATCGGGCCGAGCACGCTGCGGGCCGCTTCGGGGATATGGGCAACGACGTCAGCATCATTTTCAAAGACATAGTGATCGAACAAGGCGCGCCACAGCTGCTTTTCTGTCGCGGGCAAGTCGCGGATCGCCATGATCGCGTGGTTCAGTGCATCCTGGGGCTGACCGAGGTGGCGCGGAGTCTCGCGCCACCAATAGTTCAGCAGCACATTAAATGGGTCCAGGCCTTCGACATGGTGCCACCACATCGACGGGATGTAGATTGCATCGCCCGGTTCAAGTTCGGCAAACTGCGCGGCTTCAAGCGCTTCGGGAAATCGTGGGTACTGCCGTAAGTCGGGTGCATGAAAATCGACCATGCTGACGGCACGGCCCGCCGGCGTGTTGTCGATCGGGCCCAGATACAGGTTGCGGAATTGTTCCGGTGGAAACAGCGTGAAACGCCGCCGGCCCGCCACGACACACGCCAGATTGTTGGGGAAATCATTATGGGCTGCGATCCGCGAGCGCGTTCCCATCCACAGACTGGCGAGGCAGGATCGATCGCCAAGATCGACATGATTGGCGGCGTGCAGTCCCGAGAAATAAGTCTCCACGTCGATCGACGCGACATAGACGATGGGCTGGACCGGCTGACTTTCGCTGCGTTCGATCTGCCGGAAGATGTCCGGCAGCTTGGCACGTCCTGTGCTGACATTCATCGACATATCGTCATTGTAGAACAGCCGCCCTTCGGCATGGTCCGGGCCGATCGCGACGGTGAAGGGCCGGTCCTGATGGTGCGCCAACAGATAGTCGCGTGCCGCCCTGCCCGAGATCTTGCCGGCCTTGACCAGGGGCCAATCGTTGACGAGGCCGCGAATCACGAAAGGCTGACTTTCCTGCTTCAACCGTTCATCGATGGACTCCCCGGCGCGCAACGCCAGCACCCGCAGTTGCTGCATCGCTTCAAAAATGCCAGGCCGTCGTTCAGCCATTGTCCAGCAACCGGTTCTTGCGGTCGACAAGCGCCGCCAAGTTGGACAGTGACGCAACGGCCATGAACGTCGGAAACAGGTGGCCTGCCGCATGCATCTCGCCCAGCGCGACACTGTCGAGCTGGCGCAAATTTTCCTCGTTGATGGTGTGAAAGCCGATCAAGCGGTTGCTGGCACCGTTGTCCAGCTTGATGTCGAGGGAAAATGGCTCCAGCAGGTCATATTTGCGCAGGCAATCAAGATACGGGGCGGAAGCCTGATATCCTTCATCGACGATTCCCAGCTTGTCGGTGACGGCTTCGAGAAATGGCGTGGGCTGTCCATTCTCGTCGAGCACTCGGGTTCCTGAATCAAAGCTGATCTTCGGACTGGCCAGGTCGATATGTACTTGCTTTACTCCATCAGGTGTGCGCGACCGGCCAATCAGGAACGGCTGGATTTCTATGGTCAGGGGGCGATAGCGCGCATCCCATTTTCCATCGGCAAGAAATAAATTCTCGCCGTTTTCAAAACCAAGCAGCGCCAGGATCGCGAACGATTCGCGCTCGGCGTTCAACTGGAACACGATCGGATAGTGGTTCTGGATGTTGCGAAATTCGGATGGAAAGGTGATACAGGCCATCACCGCATCACCCAGAGCGCCCGACTTTTCAGTCCTTATCCGGAGCGTCCGGTGCTCGACGGTC
>JBOFFB010000274.1:0-11696 GCA_051648385.1 Allobosea sp. | reverse complement strand
TCGCGCTTCTGCGCTTCGGTCCCGCAGGCCTGGATCACCTCACCGACCATATTCGACACGGACACGGTGACAGCGGTGGAGGCGCAGGCGTAGCCAAGTTCTTCGATGGCCAGCGCAAAGGCCATGGTGCCGGCTTCCGTTCCGCCATACTCGGCCCGCACGTTGAGCGCACCGAAGCCGTTCTCGGCGAGGAGCTTGAGGTTGGCGATGAGATCGGTGCGGCCTTCGCCCCGGTCCAGTGTCTCGGCAAAGGGCGCAAGCCGGTCCGCCGCCAGCTTGCGGGCAGTGTCGCGGATCATGATTTCTTCATCGGTCAGGGCAAAATGCATGGCAGGCCTCATGTTAGCGCCACAGTGGACCGGGCGCGACGTCGCGGCAATTGCCAAGGAGCCGCATAGAGGTGTGAACGTTGTCGGGCTTGATCCGAGAACGCGATGGCACTCAGCAAAGCTGGCCGAACCGCGCCTTGAATCGCATCTCCGCCTCGTTGGCGCTCACCGGCTCAAGCATGCCGTGCACGGCGCGCGGCAGTAGAACCGGCTTGCCGAAGAACTGCAAAGCTTCTTCACGCCCGAAACCGGCAAGTGTTGTGGCCTCGAGGAAGGCCGCGACCGTGTCAGCGCGCTTGATCTTCTTGTAGAGCGTGGCAGGTGTTTCCGCAGGCAGACCGAAGCGGATGTGGATGGCGCTGAGCAGCCTCAGTTCCACGGTCTTGTAGCTGGCGCCCACCGCCGCCTTGAACGGCGAGACGATGTCTCCGACCACATATTCAGGGGCATCATGCAGCAGCGCCATCAGCTGGCCTTTGGTATCCATGGCCGGTTCCAGATGGGCATTGATGGCTTCGACGAGCAGCGAGTGCTGCGCGACAGAAAAGATGTGCTCGCCCTTGGTCTGGCCGTTCCAGCGTGCCACGCGGGCAAGGCCGTGGGCGATGTCCTCGATCTCCACATCGAGCGGCGACGGATCGAGAATGTCGAGCCTGCGCCCGGACAGCATGCGCTGCCAGGCGCGCGGGTCAGCAGTTTTCACCACGTCATGTTGCGGCCAAGCTCCGCACATTCGGGGTGGCGATAGCAGTCCACCAGATGGTCATTGACCATGCCGACCGCCTGCATGAAGGCGTAGACGATGGTGGGGCCGACAAAGGTGAAGCCACGCGCCTTCAGGTCCTTCGACATGGCCTCGGCGGCCCTGGTCTGTGTGGGCACCTCGTGATGGGTGCGGAACTGGCCCTGAATGGGCGCGCCATCGACAAAGCCCCAAAGGTGCTTGGCGAACGAACCTCGCTCCATCATGTCCAGCCAGATGCGAGCGCTTTTGATGGTGCCCTCGATCTTGGAGCGGTTGCGGATGATGCCGGCGTCCGCCATCAGCGCCTCGACCTTCTCAGGGCCATAGTGCACGATTCTGGCAGGTTCGAAGCCATCGAAGGCGGTACGGAAATTCTCGCGCTTGCGCAGGATCGTGATCCACGACAACCCGGCCTGGAAACCATCGAGGATCAGCTTTTCGAATAACGCCCGATCATCGAGCTCCGGCACTCCCCAATCGGTGTCGTGATAGGCGACATAGAACGGGTCTGTGCCCGGCCACGGGCAGCGCAGCTTGCCGTCCGGATGCAGAATGGTGGTGCGCTCCTGTTTCGTCTCGGTCATGCTGCGGTGTCTCCGAAGCCTGCCTCGCCGGGGAAAGGAAAATGGATGAACGGGGGTTTGACCAATGTGATTTCCAATCCGCCCGCCAGGATCGTTTCGCCTGCCGCCATCGCATCCGCCACCTTGTCGAGCCGGAGCATCGCAATGCCACGATCTTTTGCAGTCGAGCCAACCGAGCCGATGAGGCGGTCACCTACCTTGACATTGACACCCCACTCGGAGCGAAAACCGCCGGTGAACACGATCGGCACGGCGCGGGTGCGGGCGCTGGAACGGTGCTGCATGCGCGAGACCACCTCCTGGCCAACATAACAGCCCTTGGTGAAGGAGACCCCGCCAAGCTGGTCGAACAGCGCCTCATGCGGAAAACTGCCGTTCGGACCATAGGCGAAATCCTTGCCGCCATCGGGTAGCCCAAGCACGATGCGGCGCGCATGATAGTCGTCGGACGTCGCGCTTGTGAGCGTGTCCACATCAGCCCGGTCGACGATGGCGCGGTCACCCATGGCGTCATAACGCGGATCGGTGAACACCACGCCGACATCAGGCGGCAACAATCCCCCATCGCTGGCTACAATGACGGTGGCGCTGTCGTTCAGGTCTTCAATCGTCACCTTGGCGCGCAGCTTGTAAAGCGACAGCCGCTTGATCAAGTCCGGCCCCATTGCGGTTGGCACATCGAGCAGGAAGCCGCCACCATCCTCGGCATCGATGGCGACCACGAAAAAATCCGTGATGATCTTGCCTTGCGGTGTCAGCAGCCCTCCATAGCCAGCATGGTCCGCTATCACCAGCGACATGTCGTTTGTAACCAATCCGTCGAGGAACGCGCGTGCGTCGGCACCCCCGACACGAATCACGCAGCGCTCGGGCAGATGGGCAATGCTCATGGAATGTGGACCTCGAAGGGTGTCGTACGGCGTTGTCATCCGCTAGTTAGGCAGAACTCGCCGTGTCCTCAACCCGTTTCCTTGAAAGCCTGCCATGTCAGTGCCGCCGATCCCCACTTTCGAGATTTTCAGCGTCTCAGGCTTCGCGCTGGAATGCGGCGTGGTCCTGCCCGAAGCGCGCCTCGCCTTTCGCCAGCGCGGGCGCATCGGCGCGGGCGAGCCGGTGTTGATGTGCACGGCCTTCGCCTCCAACCCACTCGGCCTCGCCTACCTCGGCGCCGAAGACGGACCGCTTCCAGAAGACAGGCACTGGCTGATCGATGTGGAGCTCATGGGCAATGGCCGCTCGTCCTCGCCGTCGAACACCCCTCACCCGCATGGCGGCGCGGAATTTCCCAAGCTCACAATCCGTGACAACATCGCCTTGCAGAAGGCGCTGCTTGATCATCTCGGCGTCACACGCGTGACTGCGGTGATAGGTGCCAGCATGGGCGGACAACAGGCGCTGCAATGGGCCGTCAGCCACCCCGGCATGGTCGGACGCGCCATCTGCATTGCCGGCAATGCGCGCACAACGCTCTTTGGCCAGATGTTCCTCAATGTTGTGGCTTCGGCGCTCAGAAGCGATCCGGCCTTCAACGAGGGCCATTACACCAGCCAGCCCATCCTCGGCCTATCGCGGCTGTCGGAAGCCTGGGCTCCGTTCGCGCTGTCGCCACGCTTCTTCTCGGAAGGGCGGCATCAGGCCCATGCCGACATGGCCGCCGATGATTTGACGGGCTTCCTGGCCAAATGGCGCACGCGTTACCACGCCAAGGATGCCAACGATCTGCTCTGTCATCTGGACATGTGGGCGACCAACGACATCTCAGGCACACCGGGCTGCGAGGGGTCGTTCGCCACCGCGGCCTCGCGCGCCACCATGCCTGTGCTGTTCGCGCAAATCTCGACGGACATCTACTTTCATCCGCGCGATGCGGCTGATCAGGCCGTGTTCTTCACGCAGGCCACGGTCGAGGTCGTGCAAAGCCTGTCTGGCCACGCCGCAGCCTTTGGCCGCGAGCCGGAAGACCGCGAGACCATCAGGGCGCTGGTTGGCCGTTTTCTGGCGGGTTGAAGCGCAAATGCCGCGCAAACGCGCCGATGTGCTGCTCGTGGAGCGCGGCCTTTACGAAAGCCGTGCCCGCGCGCAGGCGGCCATCGCCGCCGGGCTGGTGACAGCTGATGGCGAGATGGTGGCCAAGGCCTCGCAACATCTGCCGGAGACTGCCCTTGTCGTTGCTGGGCAACCGCATCCGTACGTGTCCCGTGGCGGGGTCAAGCTGGCAGGGGCGCTTGATCATTTTGGCCTGTCACCAAAAGGGCAGACCTGCCTTGACTGCGGCGCATCGACAGGCGGCTTCACCGATGTTCTGTTGCGGCGCGGAGCGGCCTCGGTCATCGCGGTCGATACGGGCCGCGCGCAGTTTCACGCCAGCCTGCAGGGCGACCCTCGCATCACGTTGATGGAAGGCACTGATATCCGCAAACTGGAGCCATCAGAGCTCTCATCTGCGCCTGCCTTTATCGTCTGCGATGTCAGCTTCATTTCACTCACGCTCGTGTTGCCCGCACTCAGCCGCCTCGGCGCACCCACCGCAACGATGGTGCTGCTGGTCAAGCCGCAATTCGAGGTTGGCCGCGCCGCCATCGGCAAGGGCGGCATCGTCAAGGATCAGACAGCGATTGGTGCGGCGCTCGACCGGATCACTGCGCAAATCGCGGCACTTGGCTGGCATGTGATTGGCCACATCGACAGCCCTATCGAAGGCGGCGACGGCAATGTCGAGTTCCTGCTCGCAGCGGAGCGCGGCTACTGAAGCCCCTTGAGCGCTGCCCTTGTCGCCGTTTTCGGCACGATGGCGCCGCGATGCTGGATCACGGCTCCAGCCATGGCATGACCGGTCAGAGCCGCACCGTCTGGTGCCGCACCTTGAAGCCGCGCGGCGAGATAACCGCCGTTGAAGCTGTCGCCTGCCGCCGTGGTGTCGAGAGGTGTCACAAGGCGCGGTACCGCCACGGTCTGCACATCGCCGCCAATCGACAGCAGGACGCCACTGGCACCCAACTTGATGCCGATTTCGCTGACGCCAAACGCTTTCAGACGCGCGAATGTCTCGGCGGGCAGTGTGTCGCCCCACAACGCCTGCTCGTCATCGAAGGTCGGAAGCGCGATGTCGCAATGGCCGAGGAAGCGGCGGAATGCAGCCCGCGCGCGGTCAAGATCATGACCCCAGCCGCGAGGCCGGAAATTGCCGTCGAAAGCCACTTTCGCGCCCGCCTGCCGCGCTGCGATCAGGGCGGTCTCGAAAGCGTCCAGCCCGGCTTCGCTGTAAAGCGAGAGCGTGATGCCGGAGAAATAGACGAACTTCGCTGCCGCCATGGCCGCCGCGACCTTGCCCGCCTCAGGCAGTTCGAAAAGCTCCCGCGCCGGCGAGCGGTCACGCCAATAGTGGAAGCTGCGCTCGCCTTGTGCATCGGTCTCGATGATGTAGAGACCGGGATTGCGACCCTTTACCCGCGGAATCAGGCTGCCATCGACCTTCTCCGAGGCGATCAGCGCTGCAATGCCATCACTGTATGGATCATCACCCAGCGCAGTCGCATAGGCAACCTTGGCCCCTGCTCGCGCCATGTAGGCTGCGGTGTTGAAAGTATCGCCGCCATATTGCAACCCGTAGCGCGGCCCGCGGCGGCTGAGTTCAACCATGCACTCGCCAACGCAAACCGCCTCTACGCGAGCAACCAGGACATGGTTCACTGCGTGCGCGCCCGGCGCGGGCCGCTGACATCGAACGTCGCGCGCACACGACCGCCGCTGACGCGCTGGACATTCAGCCCTGGCACGATGGCGCGGCGTTGCACCTGCTTCGAGCGGCCATAGACGCGGCCTTCCGGCCCTGCCGCCTGCGGTTGGTTGGAAACACTGCGCTGGCCACGGCGCGGGCCGAACGAGGCGAGGCAAGTGTTGTAGGCGTGCCAATCCTTGATCTTCTCGCAATCATCCAGCGAACGCGCAGATGACGGGGCCGTCATCATCACGCCAGCAATCATGCTCAGAAGAACAAGGTATCCACGCATGGCTGAGATCTCGCTCCGGAATGACGTCGAATCAATGGCATTTGCAGGCGATCCGATCATGGCGTCAAGACGAGCATGCGGCCTCAAGACGAACAAGACACCTCCAACTCGCGCATGGCACCCTCTGGCGGTGCGGCGAAGCGCTGGTCGGCCTCGTCGTGTTCGGTGAACGGGTTGGTCACGAGCATGAAAATGCGATGCAGCGTTGCGACATCGCCGTCATCCTCCACCGCACGGATTGCGGTTTCCGCCACCCAGTTGCGCAGGATGAATCTGGGGTTGATGGCATTCATGGCGGCGGCGGTAGCAGCAATATCGTGCGCAGCTTGCACAACATGCCAGCGGTCGAGCCAGGCGAAGGCGGCAGGGCGAATGGCATCATCGAACAGCGCAGTCCATGCCGCCCTGCCCGGATTATCGGCGGTCGCCGACAGGAGCCGGAACGAGGACGAGTAGTCAGCTGCAGCGTTTCTCATCAAGCCAAGAAGATCCGTGACAAGATCGTCTTCAGCCGCGCCACCGTCGGCGCGGAGGCCTATTTTCACGCGCATGAGTTCGCCATACCGAGCCATGAAGCGGGCCGGGTAGTCCTTGAGGCTGATGCTCGCGGCCTCCCACGGCACCAGTGTGCCCAGCGCGATCGCCAGTGCTTTCAGGTTCCACAGACCGATGCCGGGTTGCTGGTCATAAGCATACCGTCCGGCATGATCCGAGTGATTGCAGATGAAGCCGGGATCGAAGGCGTCAAGGAAGCCGAACGGGCCGTAGTCAATCGTATCCCCGAGGATCGACATGTTGTCGGTGTTCATGACGCCATGGCAGAAGCCGAGTGCCTGCCAGTGGGCCATCAGGTGGGCTGTGCGTGTCACGATTTCGTCGAACCACAGCGCGTAACGCTCAGTCTCGCCTGCTAGCTCGGGGTGGTAGGTTCCGATCACGAAATCGGCGAGTTCGCGCACTTCGGCGGGCCTGCCGCCATGATGGAAGTGTTCGAAATGGCCGAAGCGGATGTTCGAGCGCATCAGCCGCGTGACAACAGCGCCGGGCTCGACCGCTTCCCGCAGCACACGGGCGCGCGTCGCCACCAGCGCCAGAGAACGCGTCGTCGGCACGCCAAGCGCTGCCATCGCCTCGCTGCACAGGTATTCGCGGATCGAGGAACGTAGCACGGCTCGCCCGTCGCCGAAGCGCGAATAGGGCGTGCGGCCTGCGCCCTTGAGCTGGATGTCCCACAGCGTGCCATCGTGGCGAACCTGGCCGATGGTCAGCGCCCGCCCGTCGCCAAGCTGGCCAGCCCACTGGCCGAACTGGTGACCGGAATAGACCATGGCCAGCGGCTCGAACCCCGGCAAAGGCTCCATGCCGCTGAAAATGGTGGCGAAGGATGGATGGGAGAACGAGGTGCGATCAAGGCCTATCAGCTTGGCGGCGCTGGCGCTGGCATGAATCGCAACCGGACTGGCCGCGACCTTTTCAGGCGGCAACAGCGTGTAGAATGCGCCGCTGAGCTGGCGGTAGGCAGCGTCGTGCCTGAGCCGGAAGGGATCGGCAACGGGCGCGAGCGGGCGGCTTTCGAGCAAGTTGTTCATGTCACATCATGTGGCATCGCGCGCGGCGCTTGCAACCCGCAAACGAAAAAGAGCCCGCCAGGGCGGACTCTTCAGGGGGACGGCGGGTTTTGCTTGTCGCTACCGGATCGTGGCGTGTCACTCTTGATCAGTAAGCGACGCGGCAGACGCGGCGCGATCCGATCACTTCGCCCCAACTGTTGACCCGTTCGACGAAGGAGCAGACGCGGCGTGGCGGCGGCTCGTCGTAGTAGGAAGGCTCTGCGGCATAGGCCGGGCGGGAGGCAAGGGCTGCACCGAGGGCCAGTCCGCCGACGACACCGGCCGCAACACCCCAGCCGTGATGCTTCTTCCAGTACCCGGCCTCTGCGCCGGTCGATGTCATGGTGGAGGCAGCACCGAGGGTTGCGAGGGCGACGGCTGCGGCGGCGAAGGTCTTCTTCGAGAACAGGGTGGTCATGGCGGTCTCCTTTGCGTTGGTTGGGGAGGACTTCTTTCTGCCTCCATGTCCATTGGTCGCAGCGAGATCACGATGGGTTCAAAGCGGGTTCAATATTTTTCGCAATTTTTTCGACCGGTGCTTCAGGGGCTCGAAGATGACGCCTAGAGCATTGCGCACAAAAGTGGGTACCGGTTTTGTGAGTACGCAATGCTCTAACTTACTATAATCGATCATCCCGCATTGAGATGGAATCCATCTCAATGCGGGATGATCTAACGCGGCGCGGCCATGCGCGACAGGGCGGCGCGTATGTTGATCATCCCGGCGCCAAACTCCGCATCCGGGCCCGGCGTGCCAAGATCGCGCGCGGTGCTGGTCAATAGGCTGCGGACCTGGGCCACATTCAGCTTGGCATCGCGTTCTATCAGCAGCGCCACAAGGCCCGAGACATGAGCGGTCGCTACCGATGTTCCGGTGGTCGTCCCGTAGCCGGAGGCGGTCTGGGCGACCAGCACATCGACACCGGGGGCAGCGACAGCGATATGCCGCCCGCGATTGGCCATCGGGAAGACCTTGTCGTTGGCATCGAGAGCCGTGACCGCAATCACATTGGTATCCGAGGCCGGAAACAGTGGTGGGGAGCCTGGGCCAGCATTGCCAGCCGCTGCCACGGCGACAACCCCGCGCTGACTGGCGGCAGCAAGTGTGCGTGACACCAACTCGTCCCGTGGCCCGGCAAATGAGAGGTTGAGCACGCGGGCACCCTCAGCCACTGACCAGTCGATGCCCTTCAGCACATGCCAGCTTGTGCCTTGTGCACCAGAGCGATCACTGCCTGCGGTACCCTTGAAGGCCCGCGCTGCCAGAAGGCTCGCGGCGGGCGCAACGCCGGTCAACTGCGCACGCGCAAACAGGGCACTGGCCATGCCGGTGCCGTGATTGTCGGCATCGGCAACACTCGCTGCGGTTCCTGTCAGCATGTCGCTGGCCTTGTCGAGCGCGCCCGCCAGTTCAGGATGTGCGGTATCGACGCCTGAATCAATGACGGCGATCTTGATGCGGGCGCCGCGTGACTGAAGATGCACCTCGGCCAGATCGAGCTTGTCGATGCTGTATTGTGGCAATCGTTGTTGAGTGACCACAGGCGGCAGGGATGCTGTGATCGGCTGTCCAGCAACAGAGGCCGATGTCTCTGGCTGCTCCAGCCGATAGATGTAGTTTGGTTGTGCAAAGGCCAGGCGTGCCTCTCCACCAAGGCCACGCAGCACGTCGCGAGGCGTCCGCTGGTCCGGAATGCGCAACCGATACAACGTGACACCGATCAGCGTGACGCGCTGGCTGTCAAGACGCTCAAGCCGCTGGCGGCGGAACAGGTCTGCCACCTGCCGTTCTGTCAGGCCGTCGCGCAGCTGGATCAGCACCTCGCGTTCGACCAGGCGTTGTTCGCTGGCCAATGGCACGATGATTGGACTTCGAGGTGCCGCAACCAGTGGCGCGGGCCTTGGCGCGCGCGGCGGAGTGCGTGGCGGCTGAGTGATTGGCTCGACAACACGCGCAGGCCTCTGCCGCGCCGGTCTAGGCTGGACGACCGCCGGCTCAGGCCGTGGCCGCGGCCGACGAACACGGCGCGGCGGCGCATCGTCCTCGTCATCGACGAACACGGGGGCCTGACCGCGTGGCGGCAACGGCAGGCGAGGCTCGACGAACACGCCCGGATCGATGCTGATGCCAAAGCCGCCACCGCCAAATGGACGGTTTGGCCTGCCTCCGCCATAGGGCCTGCCACCATCGGTGCCCCATGATGGACGTTGCTGCCGGTTGAAGTTTTGCGCGCTGGCTTCGGCCACGGGGCCTAGCCCGATCACGAGCGCAACAGCCCCGGCGAAGCATTTGAAAGGTCCGGACATGCGGGCGTTCCCTTCTCGACCAGAGTGCGTGTCAGCGTGCCGGTGACATCATCCGCACAAGTGTGCTCTCGGTCCTGAGCTTCGTCATCAAGGCCGCGCTTTCAGCCTCGCTCAGTGACTTGTCGCCGATCATGATGCGGAAGATGCCGCCAGCCCGTGGGCCATCAACGATGCGTGCGCCGTTCTTTTCCAACAGTGCAGCGATGTCCGACGCTTTTGCATCAGGCTGAAAGATGATCGTGAAGGCGGCTCCCGCCTGCGCAGTGGCCGCACCCAACTGCGAAGCTGTCTGAAAGGTTGTGCCATTGTTGCGGTTGACCACCAGCCCGACCAGCGCACCAGCCTGCAGCGCCACAACCACCACCGCTGCAGCGGTCGCCCAGACCGCCTGCTGCGGTGTCAGCGATTGCAGCCAGCCTGCGAGCCGCTGGCCAAGGCCAAGCGTGGCCCCAGTCCTTTTGGGCTCGGCATCGATGGCGGCCATCAGCTTGTCGAGGACATGGGTCGACGGGCCGCCGATACCTTCGTTCAGCAGGATCGTTTCGGTCTGCTCTTCTTCGATGAGTGCAAGTCTGCGGCGCAGCTCGGGGTCGGCAGCCAGAGCATCGGCAACCAGCTTGTCTTCCGCAGTGCTGAGCACACCAGTGGCGTAGAAGGGCAAAAGCTCTTCTGCGGCCTGGCCTGCGGCGGTCAATGGTTGGCGTTTCATCGTCGCTTCCTCTGCACTGGCTCTAAGGCCAGCCCCGGTCGATACCTGCTGCCGCAAGCAGCTCGGACAGCTTCTTGCGGGCATAAAACAATCTCGTTTTCACCGTCGCCTCAGGTACGTCGATGATTTTGGCAACCTCATCGAGCGATTTCTCGTGGTAGTAAACCAGATCGACCACCTGGCGGTGTTCGGTCGAAAGCTTCATCAGGCAGGCGCGGATCGCCGCACCCTTGTCATCTTTCTGGAGGGCGACCTCGGGATTGTCCGCATCGTCCTCGATCTCACCGGCCATGTCCTCGTCGAGCTGGTCCTCCCGCCGTTTGCGCAGCGCCGAAAGCGCCTTGAAACGGGCAATCGAAAGCAGCCACGTCGACACCGACGAGCGACCTTCAAAGCGCCCGGCTTGTCGCCAGACATCCAGAAAAACCTCGCCAATCATGTCCTCCGCGACTGTTTCGTCCTTCACGAGCCGAACCACAAAGCGGAATACTCTCAGATTATGGCGGGCAAACAGCACTTGCATGGCAAGCCGGTCGCCCCCTGCGATACGCGTGATCAGCTCGCCATCTTCAAGCTGCTGGCTCACGGCGCGGTCTCAGGAGCGTTGCGCACAAAAGTGGGTACCGGTTTTGTGAGTACGCAATACTCTGTCTCGTTATCATCCTGGGTTGCCGGCTCATGCATGGGTCGCAGCCATTGCTCAAAAGGTTCACTGCAGGATTGTCTTTTTTTGTGACGAGCGCAATGCCGCTACGTCGCTGTTGGGTTCAGCGACCCTCGCCGGCAGCATGGAGTGCAGTCAGCCCCTCGCGGTAGGTCGGATAGCGCACCTGGTAGCCCAACACGTTGCGCAGCTTCGCGTTCGAGATGCGGCGGGAATCCATGTAGAACGAGCGCGCCATGGGCGACATCACGGCACTGGTGAAGGGCTCCTCTGGCGGCGGTGGCAGGCCAAGCAAACCCGCAGCAAAGGCGATCACGTCTTGCGGCGGGGTCGGCTCGTTGTCGGCCACATTGTAGATTGCACCCGCGTTCGGCGCCTTCAGCGAGGCGAGACAAGCCCCGGCGATGTCCTCGACATGGATGCGGCTGAACATCTGGCCCGGCTTGACGATGCGCCGTGCGGTCCCGGCCCGCACAGCCTCAAGCTGGTTGCGGCCGAGCCCGTAGATGCCTGCAAGCCGGAAGACCTGCACGGCCTTGCCCGACGCCTGCCCAAGCTCCAGCCAACCGCGCTCCGCCGCGATGCGGTTCAACCCGCGCGGGCTGGTGGCGTTGAGCGACGATGTCTCGTCGACCCATGCACCCTGATGGTCGCCATAAACGCCAACGGTTGACAGATAGCCGATCCAGCCGAGATTCGGCGCTGACGCGATGGCTGAGCCGAGACGCGGCAACACCG
>JBOFFB010000273.1:0-2455 GCA_051648385.1 Allobosea sp. | reverse complement strand
TCAGCGCCGTCTCCTTCCAGCCGCGACTGTTTAGATAGAGATCTACGATGTTCTCTTCGCCATAGCGGCGGCCGAGGAAATCCTCGAAGCCGCATCCCCAGAGCACAGCGGACCATTGCTCGCCGAGGAGAACGGCGAGGTCATCGTGATCGACGTCGAATTCCTCGAGGGCGGGCATTAGGTGTTCAGCGACCACGTCCTGCATCCGATCACGCCAGACCTTTTCGCGGCCAATGAAGCCCAGCAGGCCCGATATGTCGTTCCGTTCGGTCATCTTCCACCGCCAAGTTGCCTCCGCCGCAAGATAGCAAGTGTGCGTCAGGGAGAGCCAGAGGTGCCTTGGCACACCTGCTGCGAAATAACCGACGACGACGCTGTCCGCACAAGCGGACGAAAGCGGCGTGGCAAGTCCGCATGCTGCGCTAAGAAACACGACTGCCGGGCCGTGATGAAGCTGCCTCGCGGCCAAATCCACCCACATTCGAGCGTTCCGACGACCACAGACGAGGCTTGGAGAGCAATCCACGTGATCACCCAGCTTGATCAGATGACATTGCCATCAATCGGCAGACCCCTTGGAGAATGTCGGCTAAGGTCGCGCAAGACACGATTCGCCAGGCCGGGATTTTTCTCAGATACGGCCGACATGCCGGTGCGATCCAAGGAGCCAGAGACGCCATGGATCGGAACACGACAGGCGTCCTTCTGATCCTGCTCGGCGCGCTTCTCTTCGGGATCATGCCGACGGCAGCGAGCTTTTCCTATGCCGACGGTGCGAACGCCCTTTTCGTGATGCTTGGCCGGGCGATTACCGGGGTGGCAGTATTGGTCGTGTTCATCCTCGCGACCGGACGGCCGTTGCGGATCAGCCTTGCGGCCATGCGGCGAAGCTGGCTGGCCGGACTGTCCCATACGCTGGCCGCGACCGGCCTCTTGGGCTCGATCTTCTTTATCGACATCAGCCTGGCGAGCATCATCCTGTTCATGTACCCGTTCCCGGTGGCCGTTGCCGCCCATTTCCGGGGCGAGACCCCCCTGACCGCACCAGTCCTGTTCCTGATGCTCTTGGCCACGGTGGGCATGGCGATGGTCCTTGGCGTGAGCTTTTCGAGCATCGACATCCGCGGTGTGGCGCTGGCGGTGCTCGGGATGGTCTCGTTCTCGGTGATGATCATCGCCATGGCCGGACTGACCCGGGAGGTCGGCGCGCCCTATTCCAACCTGTTGATGACAGTCTGGTCGATGCTGGTCTTTGCCCTGGTGGCCGTTGTCGGGCCGGCCATTGGCCTGTTGGACGGGATCGAGCTGCCGCTTAGCCCATCCGGATGGCTGTTCACCGCGGTTGTCGGTTTGACCTTCGCGCTTGGCTATCTGTGCTTTTTCGTCAGCGCCAACCTGATCGGCGCGGCCCGGGCCTCGCTTTTGAGCACGGCCGAGCCCGTCATGATCATTCTCTTTGCCGTGCTAGTGGTCGGCGAGACCCTTAGCCTGATGCAATGGGCCGGCGTGGCCCTAGTGGTGTGCTGCCTGAGCCTCAGCGAAGTTTTCCGTACCAAGTGAAGCAGCTGCTGCAGGCGGCCTATATGCGCCCGGCTATTCGGAGCGGATCAGAAGGACCGTTGCCGACTGCGACTTAGGGTCAATGGCCCGCTGGTTTGGTGTCCTGGACGATATACCAGACGACCGCGCCGACAACGATGGCCGCGCCGACCATCGTCACAAGGCCGGGAGCAATGCCAAAGGCCAGCCAGACCCAGAACGGCGCGAGCGGCGTTTCCAGCGCGCCGATCAGTGCCGTCTGGATGGCGGGCAGATGCCTTGCGCCGATCATGAACAAAAGGATGGCAAGAGCAGAGTTGACGACGCCGAACGCGGCCAACATCGGTAGGTCGGCATAGGGGATCGAAAAATCGACCATGAAGGGAATGGCCGCCAGAGTCGTGAGCGACACCGCAAGCACAGAGGCTGGCAGGCTCGGGATGCCGGGATTGCTCTTTGAGATCACGATGAGCCCGGAATATGCGATCACCGAGACGACAGCCAGGGCATCACCGTAGAGCGTCCCATCCCCGCCCAGACCAACCATGGCCACAGCGCCAATCAGGGCGACGGTGCTTGCGATGACGGCTGGTCGGCTTGGACGCTCGTGCAAGAAAAGCCAGCCAAGGGCCGCTGCAAAGAACGGTGCCATAGCGAAAATGACGGCGACATGCGTGACCGAGGTTTCGCGCAGCGCCATGATCGTGGTCAGACCCGCGAGTCCGCCGCAGGCGCCAAAGGCCCAGCCCATCCGCCCAAGCCTGCGAAACCCGGAAAGCCCGGGCAGCCCTTCGCGAAGAACCAGCAGCAAAAGCAGGCTTAACGCCCCGAAGATACCGCGCCAGACCAGAACGGTCGGCGTATCGGCCGAGACGCTGAGGGTAAAGAACCCGAAGGTGCTCCAGGCGACAGTGGC
>JBOFFB010000272.1:0-1662 GCA_051648385.1 Allobosea sp. | reverse complement strand
GCGGTCTTGGGTGCCAGATCCAGAAGCGCACGGATCGCGTCGCCGGTCCGCTCGCGAGCGCGCAGCTCAAGAACCTGGCCCACGAAGACCAGGGTTACGATCACCACGGCCGCCTCGAAATAGGTGCCGACGCCGTGACCCATCCGATACTGATCGGGAAAGAGGCCCGGCAGGAACGTGGCTAGCAACGAGTAGAGATAGGCCGCCGCCACGCCGAGGCTGATCAGTGTCCACATGTTCGGCGACCGGTTTACCAGCGAGTCCCAGCCCCGCTTGAAGAACGGCTGGGCTGCCCACAGGATGATCGGAGTTGCCAATGCAAACTCCAGATAGCTGGCAGTCTGGTGCCCGATCCAGTCGCGCACCGGCAGCGCCACCAACTCGCCCATCGTTAGGATGACAAGCGGCACCGCCGCCGCCCCCGAAATCCACATCCGGCGTGTGAAGTCGGTGAGCTCATGACTGGGCTCATCCGAAGGGAGCATCGGCTCCAGTGCCATGCCGCAGATCGGGCAGGCCCCCGGCGCATCGCGAATGATTTCAGGATGCATCGGGCAGGTGTAACGGACATTGGCCGGAGCGGCCTTCTTATGGCCGGCGGCACGTCCGGATGCATAAAACCATGGATCGGCCTTGAACTTGCTTTGGCACTTGTCCGAGCAAAAGTGGAAGGTCTCAGCTCCAAGACCCTCCGTCCGCGTATCTGGCTTTAGGCTCACGGTCATGCCGCAGACGGGATCGATGGCCGTTGGCCCAGTGGGAGTAGTCGCTTGCCCGCGGCTTTCAGACATCTCGGCGGCGGCATGGTGCTGGTCTGTCCTGGACATAGCGCTCTCCTTTTTGCGGTCGGCTCCTTGCGAGACTGATGCACTGCCTGCTGAATCAGGGTGCTCCTTCACATCGTTGGAAGGTCAAGCGCGGAGTTGTACAGCGTGCTTGATCAAATCTCTGCAACGGCCTTGGCCAGCAGGTCTCGGACTTGACCAGCGACAGCGTGCAGCCGTGGGTTATCGATCGCCTGCATCGAGGCGACCGGGTCGATTGCACTGACCTCCACACCTTCGGGGACGTCACGCAGGATCACGTTACAGGGCAGCATCGCCCCCACGCGCGGCTCGATCTGGATGGCCTGATGCGCCATACCTGGATTGCAGGCTCCAAGGATGCGGTAGGCCGGAATTTCCACATCCAGTTTCTTCTTCATCGTCGCCTTGACGTCGATCTCTGTCAGAACGCCAAATCCGTTCGCTGTCAGCGCCGCACGGGTCCGCGTGTCGACATCTTGAAAATCCGCGCCTTGAATCAGTCGGTCGATCGTGTAGTCCATTTGTGAGCCTTTCATGCATTTGGGCGGTCGGTTGACCAGAGGAATACCGGCGGGATCAGCAGACTGACCAAACGAGATCGCTGCCAACTGGAAAGACCCGCATGAGCGGCTGGTTCTTCGAAGTTCTGCGCCAGTAAATTGAAACCACGCTCTTTTGCCGCGACGGAAGAGCTCTGTTTACCAGAAGGAGTATCGCTGTTGCTCTGCGAAGACTTCAGCGCCGACCCGAATTGTTCGGAGATTTCGCCTGCCGGACGCAGTCCAAGTGGTGCACCCGTACGCGCTTGAGGCGAGCATCCGCATGACAACGTTTATCAGGAGCCTGTGCATCTTGA
>JBOFFB010000271.1:0-3189 GCA_051648385.1 Allobosea sp. | reverse complement strand
AGGCCGCACAACGCGCGTGCATCCACACCTCGCGACAGCGCGAAATTTCGCGCTATAACCTTTCCATGACCAACATCGCCGTCACCCTGCCATCCATCCTCGTCGCCAACCGTGGCGAGATCGCCTTGCGCGTGTTTCGAACTGCGCGCCGCCTCGGGCTTCGGTGCATAGCGGTCTATTCCGACGCCGATCATGACGCGCCATTCGTGCGCTTCGCCGACGAGGCCCATCATATTGGCCCGTCCGCAGCCCGCGAAAGCTACCTGTTGGGCGACAAGATCATCGCTGTCGCCAAAGCATCCGGCGCGGCCTGTATCCATCCCGGTTACGGCTTCCTGTCCGAGAACGCCGATTTCGCCGATGCCTGCAAGGTGGCTGGTATCGTCTTCGTCGGCCCGCCAGCCTCGGCAATCCGTGCAATGGGCCTCAAGGACGCCGCCAAGGCGCTGGCGGAGCAGGCAAGCGTGCCTGTCGTGCCGGGCTACCATGGGACCAATCAGGATGTGGACTTCCTGAAAGGCGAGGCAGCGAAGATCGGCTATCCTGTGCTGATCAAGGCGGTGGCGGGCGGAGGCGGCAAGGGCATGAAGCGCGTCGAAAGCGCGCCCGACTTTGCCGATGCGCTCGAAAGCGCCCAGCGCGAAGCCCGCAATTCCTTCGGTGATGCGCGCGTTCTGGTCGAGAAATACGTGCTTTCGCCGCGCCATGTCGAGATCCAGGTTTTCGGGGACAGCCACGGCAATGTCGTGCACCTGTTCGAGCGTGATTGCTCGCTCCAGCGCCGCCACCAGAAAGTCATCGAGGAAGCACCAGCGCCCGGCATGACGCATGAGGTCCGCGCTGCCATGGGCAAGGCTGCGGTCGAGGCAGCCAGGGCCGTTGGCTATGTCGGGGCGGGCACGGTCGAGTTCATCGCCGATGGCCGCGACGGCCTGCGCGCTGACCGCTTCTATTTCATGGAAATGAACACGCGGCTCCAGGTCGAACACCCCGTCACGGAGACGATCACCGGGCTTGATCTGGTCGAATTGCAACTGCACGTCGCGGCTGGTGGCAAGCTGCCGTTTGCGCAGGCTGATCTCACCATCACTGGCCATGCCGTCGAAGCGCGGCTCTATGCCGAAGACCCCGAGCGCGGCTTCCTGCCATCCACCGGCAAGCTCTGGGCCTTGCATCTGCCCGAAGGCGAGGGCATCCGCGTCGACGCGGGCGTGGAGGAGGGCGGCGAGGTCACGCCGTTCTACGATCCGATGATCGCCAAGATCATCGCCAAGGGTGCCACCCGCATCGAGGCACTCGACAGGCTGGCGGCAGCGCTGGGCGACACGATTGTGGCTGGCCCCAAGACCAACATACGCTTCCTGAAGAAGCTCTGCGAGCGGAAGGTTTCCGCGCCGGGCAGTTCGATACCGGCTTCATCGCGCGCAATGCCGAGGCGCTCGGCGCTGTTGTCTTGCCGCTCGACCACGCAGCCGTGGCGGCTGGCGCGATCATGCTGATGGAGGAGAGGGCGCTCTCCTTGCCGCATGCAAGCTTCGCGAATGATCCGTGGTCACTCGCCGATGGCTTTGCGCTTTCGCCGCAGCCAGCAGTGCCTGTGGCCGTAACGGCAGATGGCGAACCGGTGATGTTGCATACGCGTTGGGGCAACGATGGTGTCTCCATCGATCTTGGCGATGTGCCAGCCAATGACGCGCTCGATTTCACGCTGGTCATGGCCGAAGAAGGCGTGATCGTGGTAGGCGATGGCCGCCAGTCCTGGGTCAAACTGGTCGATCCGCTGGCCGTCGATCTCGAAGGCGGCGATGCGGCGGGCGGCTCTTCGGTGAAAGCCCCCATGCACGGAAAGCTGATCGCGCTCTTCGTCAAGGCGGGTGACATGGTTGAGAAAGGCCAGCGCCTTGCCATCGTCGAGGCGATGAAGATGGAGCACGTGCTGACTGCCCCGCGCGACGGCATAGTGGTCGAGGCAACAGGCGAGCCCGGCGCGCAGGTCGCCCAAGGCGCACGCATCGTCAGCATCGGGGATGCAGCGTGAGTCGGAAGTTCGCCACACCCCCGATCCTCATCCCGAGCCTGCCGAAGGATGCCATCGAGAATTGCGCCAGCTCGCTATCTTTCTGCGGCAGGCTCAGGATGAGGATTTCTGCCGCGGCGCTCATTGCCGCAGCCTTTCTGTCGCTCGCTGCCACCCCCGCCAGCGCCTGCTCTTGCATGCCACGGACCGCCGCAGAAATTGCGGCTGGTGCCGATGTGGCCATCGTCGGCACTGTCACGGAGGTACGGCGGACAGGGTCTGGTCCGAATGCGACCGTCATCGCCACAGTCAGCGTCTCGCGTATCATCAAGGGCAGAATCCATCGCCAGATTCAGCTGAGAACGCCGGGAAATGCAGCCGCTTGCGGTGTGGAGTTCACGGAAGGCATGACAATCCGCATCGCTGCCAACAAACTCAGCGACGGGCTCAACACCAACCTTTGCATGGTCCTGCGCGGGCCTATCCCGGCGGAATGACGCGCATTTGTGCAGCAGAGGCTGGCCCATCCTGCCAGACCATCCACAGCAGACAGCAAGGTTGCTCGTGCTCAGCGCTAAACTATGCGCTACAGCCCAAATATGCCCCTGCATATGCTCAAGCTCGCCGTCGGCTGCGACTCCATCCGTGATCTCGAAGAGTGGATCGAGGACACGCAGGCGCTCAACCGTCGCCTTGGCCGCCCCGAAGAGCAGATGCACACCACGCGCATGGTTCCCAAACGCGGGGATGAGATCATCGGGCAAGGCTCGCTCTACTGGGTGATCAAGCGGCAGATCTGTTGCCGCGAACTGATCACCGACATTCGCCCCTTCACAGACAATGAGGGCATCGGGCGTTGCCATCTCGTGCTCAGGCCAGAGGTCATCCCGGTCGAGCCGCGCCCGTGCCGACCGTTCCAGGGCTGGCGCTACCTGACCGACGCCGACAAGCCGCGCGACATCACCAGCGCCAGCGGCGATGTGGCGGCTATGCCAGAGGACTTGCGCAGGCAGTTGGCTGAAATGGGGTTGCTCTAGTGGAACGTGCCTGACGGGCGAGTCCGATTTGGGATTCCCCATTTTGGTTGTTCGTGCGAATCTGGCGCATGCGCACAGGAATATCCATCACAGTCACGGCCTCTGAACTTCTGCGGCTCGAAGCCATTGTCGCTG
>JBOFFB010000270.1:0-4478 GCA_051648385.1 Allobosea sp. | reverse complement strand
GTATGAGGTGCGCGACGACAAGCTGGTGCTGCGCGACGGGCGTTGAGGATAGCTTTCTGCTGTCATCGCCCGCGGCAACCCGCTGGCGATGACGTTCCTCGCGTTGGCTCGGGCGCGCGTTCGCGCTTGCCAACCAACCTTATCCAAGGCCAAAGTTGGTTGGAGCTAGACCCCCAGAAGATCGATCAGCGGCGGGATCAGCGGCTCGTCGGCGGGCGGCATGGCGAGTTCGCGCAGCTTGGCCGGACGTACCCATTTCATCGCCTGGCCTTCGACCGGCCGCGGTGTGCCCTCCCAACGACGGCAGATGTAGAGCGGCATCAACAGATGAAAACCCTGATAGCCGTAGCTGGCGAAGGTGAGCGGTGCGAGACAGGGCTCCTTGACCTCGATGCCGAGTTCTTCGCGTAGTTCGCGGATGAGCGCCGCTTCCGGCCGTTCGCCTGGCTCAAGCTTGCCGCCCGGGAATTCCCACAGACCGGCCAGTTGCTTGCCCTCGGGGCGCTGGGTTACAAGGATGCGGTTGTCGGCGTCGACAAGGGCGCAGGCGACGACGAGGGTGAGTTTCATGGCCTGACCTCCTTCAGCGGCGTGCGGGCAGGGGGTGCCAGGGTGATGATGGCGACACCGACCATGATGACGATGCCACCGGCGATCTGTGCCGCAGACAGACGTTCACCAAGGATGAGTGTCGCGAGGAATACAGCGGTTGCGGGTGCCAGGTAACCTGTCATCGAGGCCTTGGTTGGCCCGGCGCGGGTAATCAGGCGCATGAACATCAGGATCGGGATGGCGGTGCAGAACAAGCCCAATGCCACCATGGCCCAGAAGTGGTTCTGCATCGCCACAAGCGTCGCCATGGGCCCGGCGATGATGAATGCCAGCGGCAGCGAGACAATGGCTGAGACCACCTGCTGGCCAAGTGCAAGCCGCTCTGGCCGCACGGTACGGCGATAACGCGCGTAAATATTGCCCGAACCGTAGCCGATGACTACGCCGATCATGGCAAGAATGGCCCATGCCTCGGCACCGCCCTGACCAAGGCGCGGCGCCACCAAGAGCATCGTACCGCCAAAGCCGATGGCAAGCCCAAGAATGCGCTGGCGGCTGAGACGCTCGTCGGCGAACAGAAGATGGGCGAAATAGGCCGTGAAGAGCGGCGTCGCGGCCTGCACCATCGAGGCCATGCCGGCGGCCATGCGTTCCAGCGCGAAGGCGACAAGGATATTCGGGATCCAGCCATTGACGCTGCCAAGAACCAGCCAGTCCTGCCATTCGTCGCGCGATGGCCACGGCATCTGACCCAGCCACATCACCCAGGCGGCCATGGCAACAGCGGCAATGCCGGCCCTGATGAAGGACAGTGTGAACGGGTCGACGTCGCCATAGGTGAGCTTGATGAAAATGAAGCTGGAGCCCCACGTCGCCGCGCAGATGGCAAGATGGCCCGCCACGAACAGGGTCGAGGCGGGCTTTGGTGTTGTAATCACGAACGATAGTCGCCGTTGATCTCGACATAGGCCTTGGTCAGATCGCAGGTCCAGACCGTGGCGCGGCCTTTGCCAAGGCCCATGGCGACGCGTATGGCGAGGTCCTGGCCCTGCATGTAAGTGGTGGTGGCAGCCTCCGAATAAGCCGGATCGCGCGCGCCTGCGGTGGCGAGGCGGATGTCGCCGAAGTAGATGTCGAGCTTGTCGCGCTCGGCCGGCTCGCCGGCCTTGCCGACAGCCATCACGACGCGGCCCCAGTTGGCGTCTTCGCCGGCAATGGCGGTCTTGACCAGCGGCGAGTTTGCGATCGACAGGGCAATACGCTTGGCAGAGGTGTTGGAGACAGCACCTTCAACTGTGACCTCGACGAACTTGCGCGCGCCTTCGCCGTCGCGCACCACCATGTGCGAAAGTTCCAGCAACAGGCTGGAGAACGCTGCCTTGAAGGCGGTCAGACGCCGGTCGCCAGCACTTTCAATGCGTGGCGCGCCGCGCTTGGCCGCTGCCTGAGTGGCAAAGGCGAGCAGCGTATCGGAGGTCGAGGTGTCACTGTCGACGGTGATGGCGTTGAAACTGCCTTTGACGCCCTGCGACAGCAGGAACTGCAGTGCCGGCGCGGCAATCGGTGCGTCGGTGAAGACATAGGACAGCATGGTCGCCATATCGGGCGCGATCATGCCGGCTCCCTTGGCAATGCCGACGAGGTTGACGTCGACGCCGCCGAGCTTGACCGTGCGCACGGCCACCTTTGGATAGGTGTCCGTTGTCATGATGGCGCGGGCTGCGTCAATCCACGGCCCCTCTTTGGCGTCCCTGGCGCAGGTTTCCAGCACGCCCTCGAATTTGGTAGCGTCGAGCGGCTCGCCGATGACGCCGGTGGAGGAGATAAAGACCTCGCCCGGTTTGCAGCCCGCGGCCTTGGCAGCGATCTTGGCCGTCAGCGCCACCGCCTCGCGGCCCTTTGCGCCTGTGAAGGCATTGGCATTGCCGGAATTGACGACCAATGCCCGTGCTGTACCGCCTTTAAGGGCCTCGCGGCACCATTCGACTGGTGCACCCGGGCATTTCGACGTGGTGAACACGCCGGCGACCTCCGTATCCGGTGCCATCAGCGCCAGAAAAACGTCGCGGCGGTTCTTGTAGCGGATGCCGGCCTCGGCGGTGGCGAAGCGCACACCTTCGATGGCGGGCGCATCCGGATATGATGTCGGCGCGAGCGGCGACATGGGAACATCTTTGCCAGCCATGGATTCCAGCTCTCAGTCAGCGTTGCGAAGCAGCTTGTGTCGTGCCGCATGTCAGTGCTGCTGGCAAGATCATGCCGTGCCAAGGGAAGACAAGATGCGCCATTACCCATCAGTGCCTGAGCTGTTGTGCAGCTCTCCATGCTGGTTCCAGCATGCGACAAGCCATCAATCGTGGTGCCCGGCCATGACGGAGTGCCGCGAAAATCATCTCGGTATGGCGGGCATATCTCTCAAATTACGCAATAATGTAGTTAATATTGATAAATTGTTCATCTTTTCTATCGCTATTATTAAAGTATTTCCATGATTGTGGCCAGCCATGACAAAAACACCGATCTTTGTTGAAGTTCACCGGGACGGTCTCGTGGATCTGGTGCGGAATCCGCAAGCCAGCTTTGCGCTGGCTACCTGGCAAATGACTTGTGCCGGAGCCGATGTGCCGGAAGAGGCGGATTTCGTGAAGCACACGTTATCATCCGTGCGACCGGACTTGATGGTCCTCCGTTGCCTGCCTTCCGGCGATTTTCTTTACGAACACTACGGTTCGACAATTGCTGCCCATGCCGGTTTTGACATGACGGGCAAACGCGTCAGTGACTTTGGTGGAGCCCTCGGCGACTTCTACATGGGCATCTATGCCGAGGTTGTGCAGGCAAGAAAGCCTATCACGACGTTGCATCGGCTTGGTCATTTCCGGGAAAGGCCGCTGTGGGAAAGAGTGATTCTACCAACTTCCAGCGACGGTCGGATAAATGCGCTTTACGTGATCAATACAGTTCGCGAAATCCATCATGACGTCAACCATCTCAAGGTCAGGTCACGGGGCAACGGCTTGTTCGTGCTGCAGTTCGAGCACGATGACGCCGGAAATATCCTCGATGCCATCATTGTCGGCGCCAATCAGGCAGCATTGGCCCTGACGGGTCGGCGGCTCGACGAGTTGCTGGATCGTTCGGCCACGGACTGTTTTCCCGGCATCCGAGGTGTTGGGCTGTGGCAGAGCTATCTGGACGTCGGTCGGACGCGAGTGCCGCAAAGCCTCCAGCTTCGCTACACGCAAGACGGAGTGGATGGCGTCTTCGACGTTGCCGTAGCGCCGTTCCACGACGGTATCAGTGCCGAGTTTTCCCTGTCCAGGTAACGGTTATCGAACGGAATCGAGCCTTGATCAAGGTTTTGGCTGGTCGAGGCGCTCAAGTTTCAGGTCGCCGCGCAGGCCGAGCACAATGTCCTGCTGGGCTTTGCGCACCAGATAGGTTTCGATCTCGCCCTTGACGTCCTCGAACTTCGGCAGTGGCTTGGAGCGCCTGTCCTCGACCTTGATGACGTGCCACCCAAACTGCGTCTGCACCGGCTCCGAGACATCGCCAACCTTGAGCTGGAAGGCCATCGCAGCAAACTGAGGCACCATGCGGTCCTGCGTGAAGTAACCGAGATCGCCGCCTTCCTTGCCTGAGCCGGGATCCTTGGAGAGTTCGGCAGCGACCTTGGCGAAGTCCTCGCCCTTGCGGACGCGGGCCAAGGCAGCTTTCGCTTCGTCTTCCTTTTCGACAAGAATGTGGCGCGCGCGCACTTCCTCATCGGGCTTCACGGTCTTCATGGTGTCGTCGAAGAGCTTGCGGGCAGCTTCCGGCGATCCGGCGGCTTTTGATTCCCGCGAGATGAACTCGTCCATCAGGACCTTGCTGCGAAAATAGGCCATTCGCAGCGCGAAGTCTGGCGTCTCGCCCATCTTGGCGCG
>JBOFFB010000269.1:0-1707 GCA_051648385.1 Allobosea sp. | reverse complement strand
TTGCCTATCACGAGACCTGCATCGCGATCTGTTCCAAGAACCGCATGTTCGGCCGCATAAAGCGAGATCTTTGCCAGAAGTGAAATGGCGCAGATGGCCTCGTCGATCGCCGCGCGCTGTGCAAAGCCGGCCAACGCCGCTTCATCGAGCTGCCCTTTTGCCTCCAGTTCGCGCATGGCCTTGGACGCTGACGAATGATCATTGGACACAGTGGCTGTCTCGGCAGCCATGTCCTGGCGACTGAGATGCGCTGGCGGGGCGGCTCTGTTCAACAACCTGCGCCGGGCGCTATCCCTTGCTGCATTTGCCAGATTGACCACCAGTTCCGGCGGAATGTCATCGCGACCACCGAGTGCCACCTGCAGTGCATCGTCGGCAAATGCCCGGGTGACCAGAAGGCCCATGCCTCGGGCAGAGAAACGCGCCGTCTCATTGTGCGCCAGCGCGTGCGAAATGACCCTGTCGCCCTTGACGACGAGATAGTCGGTGACGGGCTCGGTGAGATTGGGCCGTTCAGTGATGGCCAGCATGTGATCGCGACCCTTGGTCGAAGCCACAGCGATCAGGTCGCTCTCGTCAAGCATGGTTGAACGGGTCAGAACCGCTCGGGCAACGACGATTTCGTCGAGTGCGAGCTGGCGCACGACGCCATGGGGTGCCGTGCCGAGTACCGCCAGACGCTCTGACAGGACAATGCGGCTCTGGACGCCAACACCAGAGGCCAGCCTGCCGATGACCACATCGAAAACGCCGACCTGCTCTGGATTGTATTCTTCCGCCCGCGCCGAAAACATCTCGGTGACACGCGCGATCGTGCTGTTCTTCTGATCCTCCGAGCGGGAGGCCAGTGCGCTTTCGAGGTCGGCGAGAATGTTGGTGACAGTGGTCATCGAACGAAAAATATCCTTGTCTCAATCGATGATCATAGCGCCGAACTGTCACCAGTCTGTTATCAATGCACCTCAGCTTTTGGTGCATTGGCCAGAATGTGCCTGAGTCGGATAACGCCATCTTGAAACGTGCGATTGTCTTGCTTGAATTCTCCTGACTTTTCGCCTAGACTGGTGCAAAGCTCTGGTTCAGGCTCTAAGCCACGATCAAGAGCGGGTCCGAAAAGACCCGCTCTTTTTTGTTTCCGCGAGCCTGACGGATGCACAGTCTTAACAGCTCAGGAATTGCTCGAATTGTCATCAGAACAGGACAAGCGTCTGATCGTCGAAAGCGGCGTTGCGGCCCATGTCGCCGCCGTGGTCGAGCCTGTGATCGAACAGCTCGGCTACAGGCTGGTGCGCGTGCGTGTCACTGGTCAGAACGGCTGCACCGTGCAGATCATGGCCGAGCGGCCCGATGGCTCGATGGGTGTCGATGATTGCGAGACGGTGAGCCGGGCCATTTCGCCGATCCTCGATGTCGAAGAGCCCATCAAGGTGGCATACTATCTCGAGATGTCGTCGCCTGGCATTGACCGGCCTTTGGTGCGCCCGGTCGATTTCGTACGCTGGGCCGGCCATGATACCAAGATCGAGATGGCGGTGCCCGCAAATGGCCGCAAGCGCTTTCGCGGCTTCTTGCGCGGGATCGACGGCAGCAATGCCCTGATCGAGTTGCCCGATGCACCGGAAGGCGCGGAGCGTATCGTGTCACTCCCGATTGGCGACATGGCCGAGGCTCGTCTGATGCTGACCGATGCGCTGATTGCCGAGTCGC
>JBOFFB010000268.1:0-7990 GCA_051648385.1 Allobosea sp. | reverse complement strand
CCCTCATCAACGCCCGCCTGATCGACCCTGCCACTGGCCACGAATCCAACGGCGGCGTGCTCATCCGTGATGGCTTGATCGCGGCGCTTGGCCCGTCCATCAAGCCCGGCGCGCTGCCCGCCGATGCGGACATCCATGACTGCCACGGCCTTATCCTCACCCCCGGCCTGATCGACCTGTGCGCCTTTGCAGGCGAGCCGGGCGCGGAGCATCGCGAGACGTTGCGGACGGCTTCCGAGGCGGCGGCGGCGGGCGGGGTGACCACGCTGGTGTGCCGGCCGGACACTGACCCCGTGGTGGACGACCCGGCGATCATCGATTTCATCAAGCGCCGGGCGCGCGACAAGGCTGTCGTCAACGTGCGGCCCTCGGCGGCGCTGACCAAGAGCTTGCACGGCACCGAGATGACCGAGTTCGGCCTCTTGCTGGAAGCCGGCGCGGTGTTCTTCACCGATGGGCCGCGATCGGTGATGAACGCGCAGGTGATGCGCCGGGCGCTGATCTATGCGCGCGATTTCGGCGCGCTGATCGTGCACCATCTCGAAGACCCGAACCTGCGCGGCGAAGGCGTGATGAACGAGGGCGAATTCGCCTCGCGCCTCGGCCTACACGGCATTCCGCATGTGGCCGAGACCATCATCCTTGAACGCGACCTTGCGCTCGTGGCGGCCACCGGCGGGCGCTACCACGCCAGCATGATCTCGTGCCAGGGCTCGATCGAGCTGATGCGGCGGGCAAAGACAGCGGGGCTGAACGTCACCTGCGGCGTCTCGATCAACAGCCTGACGCTGAACGAAAATGACGTGGGCGCATACCGCACCTTCTGCAAGCTCTCGCCGCCGCTGCGCCATGAGAACGAGCGGCTGGCGCTGGTCGATGCGCTGAATGACGGGACCATCGATGTGATTGTGTCGGACCACGACCCGCAGGACGTGGAAACCAAGCGCCAGCCTTTTGGCGAGGCGGCAAACGGCGCGGTGGGGCTGGAGACCATGCTGTCGGCAGCGCTGCGCCTGCACCATTCCGGCGATATCGCCCTGCCCCGGCTACTCGCGGCGATGACGTCAGCGCCTGCCGCGCTGATCGGCTCGAAGGCCGGGCGGCTTGAGGTCGGCGCGCCAGCGGACCTGATCGTGATCGATCCGGACCTGCCCTATGTGCTGGAAAAGGCCAGGCTCAAATCCCGCTCGAAGAATTCGCCGTTCGACGAGGCACGGATGGAGGGCAAGGCGGTGAAGGTGATTGTTGGCGGGCGGATGGTGGTGGGCTGATCCTCACCCGCCGCCGCTATAACGCGTCTTTCCGGGATGCCAACGGCAGGCCCAGAACCCATCACGCAAGTATGTGGACGGGCTTGGGACAGCGACACAACCATTGCTTGATGGGTTCCGGGCTCGGCCTTGCCGCCCCGGAATGACGCCAGCTTGGTGTTGATCAGGCTCCGCTGCTGCCAATCAGCGCGCGCTCGATAGAGGTGATCACACGCGGGTCGGTCGGCTCCACCGATGTCGGGAAGACAGCCGTGATGCGACCATCGCGACCGATCAGGTACTTGTGGAAATTCCAGCGCGGCGTGTCTGCGGGGCGTTCGGAAGCGGCCCAACGGTAGAACGGGTGTGCCTCGGCCCCGATCACCGAGGTCTTCGCCGCCAGCGGGAAGGTGACGCCGAAGCGTGACGAGCAGAAGCCGAGAATGTCCTCGTTCGAGCCCGGCTCCTGGCCCGCGAAATCATTGGCGGGCACGCCGATGATCGTCAGCCCACGGGCCCGATAGCGAGCCCACAGGGTTTGCAGCCCGGCATATTGGTTGGTGAAGCCACAGCGCGACGCGGTGTTGACCACCATCACCAGCTTGCCCCGATAGTCGCCAAGGTTGATGGCGCCGCCTTCGATGCCTTCGAAGCTGTAGGCGTGCGCGGAGGCTTGTGCGCCGGTTGCCGAGATCATGGCCAGTCCAGCCGCCAACATTGTCCGCCGATCAATCATGCCGTGCTCCTGTACCAGCGTGAACATAACCGAGAATACGAACAAACCAAGGCGCTGGATGCCGCACACGTGCTGTGCGCATGCCAATCCAGTGTCATGGCCGCCCTTGTGGCGGTCATCTCGATTTGAAAATCGCGGTACTCTTCAAGTCGAGATCACCGGCACAAGGCCGGTGATGACACTGTTGGGAAGTGCTTGGCCAAAACAGCGACACCATGCGCCCTTGACCCCCGCTCACCTCGCGCGCCATCTGCCAAACATGACCTCCACACCGATGCTGATCGCTGGCTACCCCGAGCCTACCATCCGGCTGGCGATCTTCCTCGCCATCTTCGGCGCGATGGCGCTATGGGAATTCCTCGATCCGTGGCGTGACGCCAAACAGGGCCGCGCCGTGCGCTGGCCAGCCAATCTTGGCATTTTTGCCATCGACATCATCGTTGCGCGGGTCGTGTTCCCAGCCTCTGCGGTTGGCGTGGCCATGTGGGCGCAGGGCAATGGCTATGGCCTTTTGCCGCTGCTGGGGCTGCCATCGTTGGCGGCGGGCATCATCGGGTTCATCGCGCTCGACTTGATGGTCTACGCGCAGCACGTGATGTTCCACAAGGTGCCGATGTTCTGGCGGGTGCATCGCATGCATCATGCCGACACCGAGCTTGATGTCACATCGGGCTTTCGCTTTCACCCGATCGAGATTGTGGTGTCGCTGGCGACCAAGGCTGCGCTGATTGTCATGCTGGGGGTGCCGCCCGAGGCGGTGCTTGTGTTCGAGATCGTGCTCAACGGCATGGCGCTTTACAACCACTCGAACGTGCGGTTACCCGAGCGCTTCGAGCGTGTGCTGCGCTGGTTTGTGGTGACGCCGGAGATGCACATCATCCATCACTCGACAGCCTGGCGCGAGACAGACAGCAATTTCGGCTTCAACCTCGCCATCTGGGACCGCTTGTTCAGGACCTACGCGCATCGTCCGGCGGCGGGCTATGACGGGATGGTGGTGGGCCTTGATGAGTTCCGTGACCGCTCCGAGCAGCGTGTTGACAAGCTGGTCACGCAGCCGTTCCGGCAAGGGTGAACTGCAACACCGCCCTTTCCCGCCCCGTGCAAACATGCCAAACCGCAACCGTGACCAAAGCACCCCTCCCCACAAAAGATGACATCATCCGCTTCATCGAAGCCGAGCGGGAGGCGGGCCGCGAGGCAGGCAAGCGCGAAATCGCGCGGGCTTTCACGCTGCCGCAAGGTGGGCGAGTGTGGTTGAAGCAGCTTTTGCGCGAAATCGAGGCCGAGGCTGACCGGCCTCGCAAGGGGCGAGAGCCGGGCAGCGGCGTTCCCTCGGTGATGCTGCTCGACATCACGGGCCGCGACCGCGACGGCGAACTGGTGGCTGCACCCATCGAGTGGAACGCGGCTGATGGTCCTGCCCCGCACATCATTGTAACGGTGCCGAGGAAAGCGTTGCCGGGCACGCCTATTCCCGGCGTCGGCGAGCGGGTACTGGCCAAGCTGCATGCGCGCGGCGACAACACCTTCGAGGCGCGGGCGCTCAAGATCATCGCGCGCGAACGGCCGACCGTCATCGGTGTCTTCCGCGCCTATCCGGATGGCGGCGGGCGCGTCGAATCCGTCGAGAAGAAAGCGCGTGGCAAGGAGCTGCTTATCCAGCGCGGCGATGAGGGTGACGCCAAGGACGGCGATCTGGTCTCGGTGACTTTGGCGAAGTTTTCGGCTCGGGGCGGGCTCGGAATGCAGCGCGGGCGCATCAAGGAGCGGCTTGGTTCGGTCAAATCCGAACGTGCCGTCAGCCTGATCGCCATCCATTCCCACAACATCCCGCAGGATTTCAGCGTCGCTGCCATCACCGAGTCCGAAGCGGTGAAGCCAGCCACCACCAGGGGACGCGAGGACTGGCGCGCCTTGCCGCTCGTCACCATCGACCCGGCGGATGCCAAGGATCATGACGACGCGGTGCATGCCGCGCTCGATGATGATCCGAACAACCCCGGCGGCTTCATCCTCACCGTCGCGATTGCCGATGTCGCGGCCTATGTGAAGCCCGGGTCGTCGCTGGACCGCGAGGCATTGGAACGCGGCAATTCGGTCTATTTCCCCGACCGTGTCGTACCGATGCTGCCCGAGCGCATCTCGAACGATCTGTGCTCGCTGCGCGCCAACGAGGATCGTCCGGCGCTGGCCGTCAGGATCACGCTGGCGGCGGACGGTCGGAAGCTGCGCCACAGCTTCCACCGCGTGCTGATGCGCTCAGTCGCCAAGCTTGCGTACCAGCAGGCGCAGGCTGCCATCGATGGCCAGCCTGATGAGATCACGCGGCCTCTTGTCGAGCCCATCCTCAAGCGGCTCTGGGCTGCCTACGCTGTTCTGAAGACCGCGCGCGATGGCCGCCAGCCGCTCGAACTGGATTTGCCCGAGCGCAAGCTGGTACTGGATGCGGAAGGCCGCGTGCTGCGTGTCATGATCCCCGAGCGGCTGGACGCGCATCGGCTGATCGAGGAGTGCATGATCCTCGCCAATGTCTGCGCGGCGGAGAGCCTGGAGCGCGCACTGTCTGGCCTGATGTACCGCGTTCATGACGAGCCGAGCATCGAGAAAATGCGCGGGCTTGGCGAAGTGCTGGCCTCGATCGGCCAGAAGCTGCCCAAGGCAGGGGCGCTGCAACCGGCGCTGTTCAATCGGATTCTCGGCACGGTGAAAGGGACCGAGCACGAGACCTTCATCAATGAAGTGGTGCTGCGCAGCCAGGCACAGGCGCTGTATTCGCCCGAAAACCTTGGCCATTTCGGTCTCAACCTGCGCAAGTATGCCCACTACACCTCCCCGATCCGGCGCTATGCCGACCTGATCGTGCACCGCGCGCTGATCACGCACCTGAAACTCGGCGATGACGGCCTGCCGCCTGACACCTCGCGCAAGGAACTGGTCAAGATCGGCGAGATGATATCGGCCTCCGAGCGCCGAGCCATGGCTGCCGAGCGCGAGACGGTGGACCGGCTGGTAGCCTATTTCCTCGCTGACCAGATCGGCGCGACCTTCGACGGGCGGATCGCCGGCGTCACGCGATCGGGCCTTTTCGTGAAACTCAGCGAAACCGGCGCGGATGGTTTCGTGCCCGCCGCCACCATCGGCGCGGACTACTACGCCTATGACGAGGCCACCCATTCCCTGACGGGTTCGCGCCATGGCGAGAGTTTCCGGCTTGGTGACAGCGTCACTGTCAAACTGGTCGAGGCGGCGCCAGTGGCAGGGGCGCTCAGGTTCGAGATTGTGTCGCAAGGCCGCAAGGTGAAGCCCTTGCGTTCAGACGCAGAGGGGTTCAAACCGATGGGGCGGCCCAAAGCCCCCTTCAGGGGTGCACGCGCTGGCAGGAGGCGCTGAACATGCCTTATGACATCACCACATCGCGTATGTCGGTCGGCCATCGCGACGCATGGCCCTCGATCAAGCGTGGCTTTTCAGCTAAGTGCCCTGCTTGTGGCACCGGCGCGATGTTTGGCAAGTATCTCAAGGTCAAGCCCGTTTGCGAGGCCTGCGGCGAGGAGCTGTTCCACGAGCAGGCGCATGATTTCCCGCCCTACATCACCATCAGCATCGTGGCGCATGTGATCCTGTTTGGCATCGTTCTGGCCGAACAGCATGCCGAATGGCCGATGTGGGTGCACATGGCGATCTGGCCTGTGCTGACCGTGATCCTCTCATTGGCACTGATGCAACCGGTGAAGGGGGCTGTGGTCGGCTATCAGTGGGCGCGGCGCATGCACGGTTTTGGCGGCGATGATGAGGCCATCCTCAATCGCGCCGAACAGACGGCCAAGGCCAAGGACCGCGCCTCTTGAATGACCAGAATGCCGACAATCCGGGCGCAGATGACTATGCGCAGCGGCTGACCGATGACGCGCGCGAGCGGCGCTGGCCGAATGTGCACCCCAGCGACGCTGCAACGCTGATCATCCTCGACCGGTCTGGTCGCGAGCCAAAGGTTCTCATGGGTCGCCGGCACGACAACCACAAGTTCATGCCGGGCAAGTTCGTCTTTCCTGGTGGCCGCATCGAAGATGGTGACAGGCGGATGAACGTCACTGGCTCGCTTGCAGAGGCTTGCGAGATGCGCCTGATGAAGCGCGTGCAGCGCCCGACCATGAGCCGCGCCCGTGCGCTGGCGCTTGCAGCGATCCGCGAAACCTTCGAAGAGACCGGACTACTGTTCGGCTCGAAGGATTTCGGCGCGCCAGACAATCCGCCGCCCGGCATCTGGACGGACTTCGCCAGCCACGGTGTCTATCCCGATCTCGAAGCCGTGACCTTCATTGCCCGTGCCATCACGCCGCCGCGCCGGCCCAAGCGCTTTGACGCGCGCTTCTTCGCGATTGACTATTCCGGGCTGGCCCACAAGGTCGACGGCGTGGTCGGACCCTCCTCCGAGCTTGACCAGCTTGTCTGGGTCACCTTCGCCGAGACGCGTTCCATCGAATTGCCCGCCGTGACGCGCGTGGTGATCGATGAGCTGGCAGACCGCATCACCCGCGGCTTCGGCCCATTCCTGCCGGTGCCGTTCTACTATGAGGTCGGGCGCAAATGGCTCCGCGAGGAGCTGTGACGGCGATGTGCGCTGTATCGTCATGGTCGGGCGCAGACCCGACCATCCCGTTGTGACTGGGGTTCTCGGGTCAGGCCGGAGAATGACGGTCATGAATGATGCCCGCAATCTCGGCATCGCTGCTGCGATCCTGATCATCGCTCTGGTTGGGGTCGGCCTCAGCCTGACCATTCCGCTGTTGTCGCTCGAAATGGAGCGCATGGGCGTCTCCGGCACCATGATCGGCATCAACACCGCCATAGCCGGGATTGCGAGCATCATCGCTGTGCCTTTCGTGCCACGCCTTGCGGCGCGCATCGGCATGGGGCGCATGCTGGCACTGTCGATCCTGACCGTGATCGTGACGCTGATCCTGTTCAAGGCCAGCTACAACTACTGGGTATGGTTTCCGATCCGCTTCGCCTTCAGCATGGCACTCGGCGCGCTGTTCGTGCTGTCGGAATACTGGATCTCCGCGCTCGCACCGCCCGAGCGGCGCGGCATGGTGATGGGCATCTATGCCACCGTGCTGGCGCTCGGCTTTGCTGCCGGGCCGGCCATTCTGGCTGGGGTCGGAACGACTGGCTGGGCACCTTATCTGGCTGGCGCTGCGCTGATCGCGCTTGCCTCAGTGCCGCTCTTGCTGGCACGCGGCCTGCTGCCAACGCTCGATCACGCGCCGCCGCGCCCCTTCAGCGTCTATGTGATGGCGTTGCCGCTCGCGACGCTGGCCGGCATGGTCTTCGGCGCGGTCGAGACCGGCGGTTTCGCGATCCTGCCAGTCTACGGTTTGCGCATCGGTTTTGATGCGGAAGGAGCGGCCTTTCTCGTCACTATTCTCGCACTCGGCAATGTGCTGATGCAGTTGCCGCTCGGCCTGATGGCCGACAAGGTCAACAAGGGTGCGATGCTGATCGTCATCGCCGTGCTGGGCTGCATCGGTGCAGCGCTTTTGCCGGTGTTTGCAGGCACGGGCCTGGCGTTTCAAATCCTGCTGTTCATCTGGGGTGGCATTGTCGGCGGGCTCTACACCGTCGGCCTCGCGCATCTCGCCTCGCGCTTCGAGGGGCCTGATCTGGCAGGTGCGAATGCCGCCTTTGTCGTGTTCTACAATGTTGGCCTGACAGTTGGCCCGCCAGTGGTCGGGGCGGCTATGGACTACAGCAACCCGCACGGCTTCGCCTATGCGCTGGCGGCGTTTTTTGTGTTCATACTACTTGGCGGGGCGGCTGCGGTGGTGAAGAAATAGGAGTGCGCGATGTGCATCCTGTCGTTCTAGTGGACAGAATCTAACGCTTGGTGCCCGCGTTTGACAGCGGCGATTATGGCGTCGGGGTCTGCGGTCCAGGAGAAGGGTTTTGGCTCCCCGTTGTGTTCTTTGAGGAAGCGGTTGATGGCGGCCTGAAGATCGAC
>JBOFFB010000267.1:0-2137 GCA_051648385.1 Allobosea sp. | reverse complement strand
CATGCACCCTGTATCCAAGCAAGGCGACTAGGCGCTGAACGATGGCAAGACCCAGACCCAGGCCGCGGCTGCGCTCGCGCGCTGCATTGTCGAGCTGGTGGTACTCTTCGAAAATCGATTGAAGCTCGGCTTCCGGAATGCCGATGCCGGTGTCCCAGATTTCGATGCTGAGCGCACCACCCCTGCGGCGGCAACCCATCAGCACCTTGCCCGAGCGCGTGTACTTGATCGCATTGGTCAGGAGGTTGCGCAGCATTTGTTCAAGCAGCCGGGGATCGGTGTTGATCAGCTGTTGGCAAGGAACCACCTTGAGAACCAGCGTTTTGGCCGCGGCATGGTAGGAAAACTCTTCGCGCAACTGGTCAAACAGGTCGCCGAGCTGAAAACTGACGATGTCGGCGCGCACGACGCCAGCCTCGATCTGGTTGATGTCGAGCAGCGCATTGAGCATGCCTGACATGGCGTGCAGTGTGTCATCAAGGCGCTGGACAAGCTTCTGTGCCTTCTCGCCTTCAACGACTTTCGCGAGCAGTCCCTGCACAAAAGTGATGGTTTGCAGCGGCTGGCGCAGATCGTGGCTGGCCGCCGCCAGAAAACGGGATTTCGCGCGGTTCGCCTGCTCTGCCTCCAGTTTGGCCAGTTCCAGCGCTTTTCTGATGCGCTTGCGCTCACTGATGTCGGTGAAGGTGATGACAACGCCTTCGACGAGCTTGTCGTGGTTGCGGTAAGGCAGGATGCGGCGAATGAACCAGGTGTCCGTATCGGTCTCGATCTCCCGTTCGATCGGCTCCAGGTCGTTCAGCACCGAATGGGCATCAGCGGCAAGGTCGGCATCGCTGGCCAAGGAATGCAGGTCAGCCAGCGGCCTCCCGACATCGGTTGGGATGACGTTGAACAAGGCTTTGGTGGCGGGCGTGAAGAACCGGATATTCAATTCCGGGTCCAGAAACAGCGTTGCCAAGTCCGTGCTGTAGAGCACGTTCTGCAGGTCGTTGGATGTGGTGCGCTGCCGATCCAGCGTCTCATGCAATTGGCTGTTGAGCGCAGTCAATTCCTCGTTCAGGGACTGCAACTCCTCCTTCGACGTCAGCAATTCCTCATTCGTGGACTGGAACTCCTCGTTGACCGACATCGCCTCCTCGTTGACGGCCTTCTGCTCTTCGCTGGACAGTTCGAGATTATGGATGGCAGCATGAAGCTCGATCCGCGTCGTCTGCAGTTCTCGTTCGAGGTCCGCGATATGTGCACTTTCATCCGCGAGGCCTTTCACCGCAGATTTTGTGCCTGATGCCGGAACGCGCGCCGGTGCGCGGCTCTTGCCATCAGCTTCCAGAAATCCGACCAACAGCAATTCTTCGCCATCATGCATCGTTGAGTGAACGTCGATGGTGAAGCCGACGTTGGTCCGCGATGGATCGAGAAGCGCGCCGTCTACACTGGCGTGAGGATGTTCGGGAGTTGTCTGCTGGATGGCAGCCCTCAGCTTGATGCGCGCGTCGGGAGGAACCATGCTGAGCAGGTCATTGGTCGGATGCCCTTCCGCATGATGCAGGAAGCTGTCCGTCGCACCTAGAAAGTAGAGGCACTCCATCTTCCGGTTGATCAGGACCAATGCCGGCGCATAGGTCTTGAGTGCCATGCGGCGGGCCAGTTCGGCCAACGCCGCCTGACGCGTCGGAGCCGTCGCGACCGGGCCAGCTCTCAAAGCGGCGCGGCCATCGAGTTTGCCGAGGGCAAAGCCGACATCGCCCGGCCTTGCCCGGCCGATATGGCGATAGAGGCGCACGGGCTTCGAGACAATCTCGAAGCGCCCTTCGATATTGCCAGCGGTTTCCGAGCTTCCGAGCAAGAGCATGCCGCCCTGCCTGAGCGCGAAGTGAAACAATGTGATGACCTTGGCCTGCGCTTCCGGGCCGAGATAGATCAACAGATTGCGGCACGAAATCATGTCGATCCGCGAGAACGGCGGGTCCGTCAGCACATCCTGCACCGTGAACACCACGCAGGAGCGCAGGTCCGGCGAGACCTTGTAGCCATGCTCCTCCTTCGAGAAGAATCGGGCCAGACGTTCAGCTGAGACCTCTGCCGCAATGGTTTCGGGATAGAGGCCTTCTCGGGCCAAAGCCACGGCATCGGA
>JBOFFB010000266.1:0-4121 GCA_051648385.1 Allobosea sp. | reverse complement strand
CCACACAATTCACCCTGTCGGGGCTGACTGTCAGCTTCGACGGGGTCACGGTGTTGCACGGCATCGATCTTTCGGTCGGCAAGGGCGAGGCTCTCGGTCTCGTCGGCGAGTCAGGGTCCGGCAAGTCGGTCACCTGGCTTGCGGCGCTCGGCCTCCTTCCGGGCAAGGCGCGCGTTTCCGGTAGTGCGCGGCTCGATGGTCTCGAGCTGATCGGTGCCAAGCCTGAAACACTGGACAAGGTCCGTGGTGGTCGCGTCGCGATGATCTTTCAGGACCCGACAAGTGCGCTCAATCCGGTGCTGAAGGTCGGCACACAGATCGGAGAGGCCTTGGCGTTGCATCGCGGGCTTTCAGGTGTAGCGATCAAGGCGGAAGCGAAGAGGCTGTTCGACCTCGTCGGCATTCCCGACGCGGAGCGCCGCCTGTCAGCCTATCCGCACGAATTTTCCGGCGGCCAGAACCAGCGGGTCATGATTGCCATGGCGCTTGCGGGTGAACCCGACATTCTCGTGGCTGACGAGCCCACCACGGCGCTGGATGTCACCATCCAGGCGCAAATCCTCGATTTGATCAACACGGTTCGCCGTGAAATGGGTATGGCGTTGGTGCTGATCAGCCACGATCTCGGTGTCATCGCCGAAACCTGCGACCGGGTTGCGGTGATGTATGCCGGCCGCATCGTCGAAGAAGCGCCGGCTGGCGAGCTTTTCGCAGCACCCCGGCATCCCTACGCGCGCGGACTGTTGCACTCGCTTCCGCCTCTCGGTGGGGCGCGCCGCAAGCTGGTCTCGATCCCCGGCGTGGTGCCCGACCCGCGCGCGCTGCCGAAGGGCTGTGCCTTTGCGCCGCGTTGCCGCGAGGTCTCCGACGCTTGCCTTGATGCACCACCGGCCTTGCGCGGTGCCGAGCCGGGACGCCGTCTGGCCTGCGTGCTGGATCCATCGCACTCGCCGAGCGCAGACTTGCGTGAGTTCGAAGCCGCATGAGCGCTGCCTTGCTCACCGCCACGGAACTGTCGCGCACCTATGGCTCGCGACGCGGCCTGTTCGGCGCGATCACCAAGGTGCGCGCGGTCAACCGCGTCAGCTTCAGTGTCGCAGCGGGCGAGACGCTCGGCATCGTCGGCGAGTCTGGCTCCGGCAAGTCAACCATGGGCCGCATGGCACTCGGCCTTGAGCCGCCTGACGAGGGCGAAGTGCGCTTCATCGGCCAGCCAATCCCTGTCTCGGGGACGCCAGCCTGGCGAGCACAGCGTGCGCGCATGCAGATGATCTACCAGGACCCGCTTGGCGCGCTTGATCGCCGTCTGCCGGTGCTCACGCAGGTTCAGGAGCCGCTCGACATTCACCAGTTGGGTGATCCGCCGCAGCGCCTGTTGCGGGCGCAGGAGATGCTGGCGCGCGTGGGTCTGTCACCCGAGCAGATGGTCCGCTATCCGCATGAGCTGTCAGGCGGCCAGCGCCAGCGCGTCGTGCTGGCCCGCGCACTGATGACCAAGCCTGATTTTCTGGTGTGTGATGAGCCGGTATCCGCGCTCGATGTCTCGATCCAAGCACAGGTGGTCAATCTTCTGGTTGATCTGCAAGCCGAGCTCGGCCTTGCAATGCTGTTCATCAGCCATGATCTGCGGGTGGTGCGGCAGGTCTCCAACCGCGTTGCCGTGATGTATCTCGGCGATTTCGTCGAGGAAGGCGATGCGGACGATCTCTTTGCCGAGCCGCTGCATCCTTACACCAAGGCGCTTGTCTCTGCCGCGCCAGTGACACAGCGCACTGCGGGGCATCAGCGGATCGTGCTGAAGGGCGAGCCGCCGAACCCCGCCAACAGGCCCGGTGGCTGCAGCTTCCATCCCCGCTGCCCCTTCGCCATGGAGCGTTGCAAAGTCGAGGTGCCGGTGCTGAAACCTGTCGATCAGGGTCTCGGCCGAAGCGTCGCCTGCCATCTGGTCGAGCCGTCCTCTGGCGTGATCGCCAAGGCCGCCTGATGCTGCGTTATTTCGCCATCCGGCTTGGCCGCGCGATGATCACCATTGCGCTCGTGGTGACCTTCGCCTTCATCGTCTTGCGCATGTCAGGCGATCCGGCGCAGATCATCATGGGGCCGGAAGCGCCGCCCGAGGTGATCGCCGCCTTCCGCAAGGCCTGGGGCCTCGATGACCCGATCTGGCTGCAATACTTCCACTATTTCGGCGCGATCTTCCAAGGCGAGCTTGGCCGCTCGATGCGCGATGGCCGCTCAGCAATCGAAATGGTGACCGAGCGTATTCCAGTGACACTGGCGCTGACGCTGCCGGCGCTGGCCATCAAGATCGGGCTTGGCATCCCCGCCGGCATCTATGCAGCTTTGCATCGCGGCAGCCTTACCGATCGGGTGGTGATGATGCTATCGGTGGCTGGCTTCACCATTCCGAGTTTCGTGCTTGGCCTGACGCTTGTGCTGATTTTCGCGGTCAAACTCGGCTGGCTGCCATCAGGCGGGCAGGACAGCTGGCGGCACGGGATACTGCCAGTCATCACACTCGGAATCGGCGGGGCAGCTGTGCTGGCACGTTTTACCCGCAGCGCCATGCTCGAAGTGCTTGGCCAACCTTTCATCCGCACGGCAAGCGCCAAGGGCGTTCCATGGCGCGATGTCATCATTGGGCACGCCTTGCCCAATGCGGCCATCCCGACCGTCACTATTGTCGGTTTCATGATCGGCACGTTGATTGCGGGCGCTGTCGTGGTCGAGAGCGTCTTTTCCTGGCCCGGCGTCGGGCGGCTGCTGGTGGTAGCCGTGGCAAACCGAGATCTTGCGGTGGTGCAATGCATCCTGTTGCTGGTTGCCGCCACCATGGTGACGTCGAACCTGATCGTCGATTTCCTCTACGGCTTCCTTGATCCGCGCCTGCGCCAGAATGCGGGCAAGGCGTCATG
Source organism: Allobosea sp. (assembly GCA_051648385.1). Classification (GTDB taxonomy): domain Bacteria; phylum Pseudomonadota; class Alphaproteobacteria; order Rhizobiales; family Beijerinckiaceae; genus Allobosea. The sequence goes on along the minus strand of JBOFFB010000266.1, from coordinate 1,206 downwards.
ACCGATCAGGCATTGCCACAGACCGCGGTGAAGAGCCCGGAACTCCACAGATGGCCGGGCCATGACATGCCGCTGCTGGTCAAGATCGCGCTCCTCTGGCTTGTCGGCATGATTCTGGTTGCCATCTTCGCGCCTCTGATCAGCCCGTTCGTCTACACCTCGCCGAACCTGCGCAACCGGCTGGTCCCACCCGGCACCTTTCCGCATATCTTTGGCACCGATGAACTTGGCCGCGATGTCCTGTCGCGCCTGTTGATCTCGATCCGCATCTCGCTGCTGATCGCCTTTGGTGCTTCGATCATCTCGGCGGTTCTGGGCACGACGCTCGGTTTCATGGCCGCCTATTTTCGCGGGTTCGTCGAGCAGATCGTCCTCATGCTGGCCGACTTTCAGGCCTCGATGCCATTCCTGATCCTTGCGTTGTCCGTGCTCGCATTCTTCGGTAATTCGCTGGTGTTGCTGATCGGCCTCATGGGCCTGTTTGGCTGGGAGCGTTATGCCCGCATCTCGCGCGGCCTCGCCATCTCGGCCAGCGCGCAGGGCTACGCTTCGGCTTGCCGTCAGCTCGGTGCTTCGCCGATGCGAGTTTACCTGCGCCACATCCTGCCCAACATCGCCTCGACACTGATCGTGTCAATGACACTGGTTTTCCCTGAAGTGATCCTGCTCGAAAGCGGGCTGTCGTTTTTGGGGCTGGGAGTGCAGCCGCCGATGACCAGCCTTGGCAACATGGTCGGCTATGGCCGTGAATACATCACACGCGCGCCGTGGATCATGCTGTGTCCGGCACTGACCATTGTCTTTACGACGCTCGCAGTCTCGATCATCGGTGATTGGCTACGCGATAAGCTCGATCCAACTCTCAGGTGAGAACAGTATGACTATTGAGGGACCTCAGTGAAGGGCCAACAATCTGAGGAATACTCAATTCAGAGAATGCGATTGTGCGCCATGGCTGAGATCGGCAACTTCCGAACACCAGCATCACGGCTGCGCGCTACCGTCCGCGGAGCTGCTCAATATCATCAGAGCATTGCGCACAAACGCATGCCCTCGCGAAGGCGAGGGTGGGTACCGGTTTTGTGAGTACGCAATGCTCTATCTTATTATGATCGATCATCTTTCCGCATTGAGATGGATTCCATCTCAATGCGGGATGATCTAACAGCAAGTCTCGAGCAACACAGGCGCGCACGAAAAAACGCG
>JBOFFB010000265.1:0-1515 GCA_051648385.1 Allobosea sp. | reverse complement strand
CACTGCGAACTTTCACACCTTCCTTGATCTTCTCTGCAAGAAGCAGGAAACGATCACCTATCTGGAGTTCCGCGCCGACTACCATGTCGAGTTGCGTTTTGCGGATGGGCGCAAGCGCGAAATCCCTTTCCTGCAGCTGCCAATATCGAAGTTGCCACGCGATTTCTTCCCCCTCACCTGCCGCACCTGTGTCGACTATACCAATGTGCTGGCCGACATCACTGTCGGCTACATGGGCGGAGAGGGGCAGCAGTGGCTGCTTGTCCGCAATGAGCGCGGCCAGGAATTGCTCGACCTGCTCGGCGATGAGGTTGCACTGGCGACGCCAGGCAGCAAAGGCAAGCGGCAGGGCGCGGTGAAGGGCTTCCTTGCCAATGTCAGGCTGGCGGCGGGTGGGCTGCCGCTGCGCGCCATGCCGGATTGGCTGCGCCCCATCGTCGGCTGGCTGATGCCACGCATCGGCCCGCGAGGCCTCGAATTTGCCCGCGCCCGTGTCGAGATGAAAGCCGTCGAGACTGTGCTGCACCTTGAACGCGAGGAGCCTGCGCGGGCCAAGCACATGATCCCGGCGCATGTCTGGGCGCTGGTGAAGGGCTATGGGCTGGAGAGAAACGACAGCGGTAACAGGCAATAAGATTGCCGCGATAGAACGACCGCTCTTCCTGGTCTGGTACGTCGCCGCTACCGCCTGCAGGGCAGTTGATGGGAACATTTGCAGGCAACACTGCGCATGGTTTTCGATGACAAAAGGTTGCGCCTGCTCCACTGCAGGAACGGGCTGGAGCGGGTCAAGCGCCAGCCAGTGCAATTGTATGGGTTCCCGGACGCATGGTTGCCAGCTGCGCCCATAGCGGGCATCCGCCCTACTGCATCAAGGTGCCAATTGACCATGACGTGGCGAATTCGGACCGCGATAAGCCCTAAGTCTCAGGCCTGCTCCCGCAAACCTCAATCCAGCTTGAACTTGTCGAACTGCCGGTGCTCGCCGTGGATCTTGCGGACCGTGCCGGTGATCGAGCGGTAGACGATGGTTTCGGTCTCGATCACGTCCTTGCCGAACTTCACGCCGGCCAGCAGCGCACCGTCGGTGACGCCAGTGGCCGAGACGATCACGTCGCCTGAGGCCATTTCCGACATGTCGTATTTCTTGTTGGGGTCCTTGACGCCCATCTTGAAGGCGCGGTCGCGCTTTTCCTGGCTGTCGAGGATCAGCCGACCCTGCATCTGGCCGCCAACACAGCACAGCGCTGCGGCCGCCAGCACACCTTCAGGCGCGCCGCCGATGCCGTGATATATGTAGATGGCGGTCTTTTCCGGCATGGTGGTGAAGATCACGCCGGCGACATCGCCATCCGTGATCAGACGGATCGAAGCCCCGGTCTTGCGCACGGCGGCAATCAGCTCCTCGTGGCGCGGACGGTCCATGATCAGTGCCGTGATCTCATGCGGCTTGCAGCCCTTGGCGCGGGCCATGGCGTGGATGTTCTCTTCAGGCGAGGCATCAAGATCGACAAC
>JBOFFB010000264.1:0-2634 GCA_051648385.1 Allobosea sp. | reverse complement strand
CCTTCGGACAGTGACACACCTTTCTCGTGCAAAGGGCGGGTGAGGCCCATACCCTGTCCGGTGACGGCCATCGACTGCATGCCGCCCTGTGCGATCAGCTCGGCCAGCACCATCGAGATGGTCTGAAGCGCCTCCATCTCCTCTTCGTTGTAGGTTCGGGTGCTGGCGTTCTGCACCACCAGCACGCCGAGTGTCGCGCCCGCGCGCAAGATCGGCACGCCGAGGAAAGAGCGATAAATTTCTTCGCCTGTCTCCGGCTTGTAGGAATAGGCCGGGTGACCTTGCGCATCCGACAAGGCCAGCGCCTCGGCCTGCTGGGCGATAAGGCCGACAAGGCCTTCGCCTGCCTTCATGGTGGTGAGGTGCACGGCCTCGCGCTTGAGACCTTCGGTGGCGAACAGTTCGAGCGCCTCGTCTTCACGCTGCACGTAGATCGAGCAAACCTCGGCCACCATGTTGGAGGCAATCAGTATGACAATACGGTCGAGCTTCTCCTGGGAGCCTGTCGGCTGGGCCATCACCTCGCGGAGGCGGCGCAGCAGAACGCGCGGTCCTCCAAAGGTTGTTGGCATCAGCGCTGCCTCCCATGCTGGCCCGGATCTGGCCCGGCAGCATTGTGGCTGGGGCTTGTGCCGACTCTCTCGCGTTCTACAGGCGTGATCGGCGTTTCGGCAAGTGCTCCAGCAGCGATCATCGGGCTAGCCGCCAGCTTTCTCGCCGGTGCTGGTTTCAATGGCCCGAAGTGCGTCTGCCAGCCGCGCCTTGGCGCTGCCGGGTTTCAGTGGCTTTTGCTGGCTCTCGTGGGCGGCCCAGCCTGATACCCAGATCATCTCGAAGGTCGCGCGAACCTTGCCATCGGCATCCGAAAAGCGTTCGGCATAGATTGCCATGGCCCGGATCAACGTGCTGCGCCGCAAGGGTGTGCGGCGCCGCGCATTGAGCACATTTGTCAGCCCCATGGCGCGCAGGTCGGCGAGCAAGGAGAGCGGATGGCTGTAGCGCACGGTCACGGGTTCGGCATCGGTCACCGGCAAGGCAAAGCCTGCGCGCTGGAGCAAGGTGCCCGCCGCCCGCACATCGGCAAAAGGCGCGACACGCGGCGAGGCGCCGCCTTCAAGCTCGCTTTCGGCCTCGGTCAGGCACTGCCTGAGCTCGGTCAGCGTGCCTCCACCGAAGAAACACCCAAGGAACAAGCCGTCAGGTGCCAACGATCGCCTGATCTGCACGAGCGAGCCGGGCAGGTCATTGACTGATTGCAGGGCAAGCAGCGAGGTCACCAGCGAGAGCGAGCCATCTGCGAACGGCAGTCCTTCATCGTCTGCGACCACATCCAGCCTGCCGCCGCCGGGCACCAATGCGGCACGAAAGGCGTGGGCAGTTCCCGCCCGTGCCGTCAGCAGTTTAAGCGCCGCATCCGTGGGCGTGCCAAGATCGAGTGCCACCGGAAATTCGCGTGTGATGGCTGAGAGGCGCTCGCCAAGATCATCTGCGGCCCGTCTCACCAGAAAGTCGGCAAAACCAAGCCGATGCGCACGGGTAAGGCGCTGGCGGAACAAGGGTCGGTCAAACAGGGCAGGGGTGTCGTTCAATGGCTGCTTCCGGAAAAGGCCGAACACAATCCGCCGGTTATGGCGACCAGTGCGGGTTTGGTCAAAGCGCAATTCCTGCTGGGAGTACCCTTCCGGGCGCGGTGCGCTAGGTTGAAACAATGAGTGACGATGACCTTGCCGCAGCAACCATGGCACGTCGCGCTTTCGGCGCATGGCTGGAGCGCGCGCGGACATGGCCGCGCGAGGCTGCGCACGGCCTGGTGTCGCTGGTCTACCCGCCGGTGTGCGCGGCGTGTGCGGCATCGACCGGCGACGCCCATGCGCTTTGCCCGCGCTGCTGGGCTTCGCTCAGCCTGATCGAGCGACCCTATTGCGAGGTGCTCGGCACACCGTTTGCGCTTGATCTGGGCGGGGCGCTGCTCTCCCCCCAGGCGATGGCGGATCCGCCAGTGTTCGCGCGCGCGCGGGCTGTGTGTGGCTTTGACGACACGGCGCGGGAGCTGGTCCACCGGCTCAAATATGGTGACCGGCTGGAACTGGCGCTGACCATGGGCGGCATGATGGCGTTGGCGGGGCGAGAACTGCTGGCCGATGCCGACCTGATCGTGCCGGTGCCGCTGCACCGCTTCAGGCTTTGGCGCAGGCGCTTCAACCAGGCTTCGGCGCTGGCCAGTGTTCTCGCCAAGCACACCGGAAAACAGGTCGATGGCCATGCGCTGGTCAGGGTCAAGCGCACGCGGTCACAGATCGGGCTCAGTCGCAACGAGCGGCAGGAAAACCTGCAAGGAGCCTTGCGGGTTCTGGCGGACGCCCGTCCGCGCATTGAGGGACGCCGCATCCTGCTTGTCGACGACGTGCTGACGACCGGCTCGACCGCCAACGCCTCTGCGAGGGCGCTACTCAGGGCGGGAGCGACGGCGGTCGATCTCATCACCTTCACCCGTGTGATACCAGGCAGGTAGGACAAGACCTTGAGGAATTGCGCTGCAAACCTCATATGTGATGAGAAGGAGTGTGTCTGATGGCGTCGGTGACGATCTATACGAAATCATGGTGTCCCTACTGTTCGGCGGCGAAGGAGCTG